>CAINOM010000699.1 GCA_903851455.1 uncultured Bacteroidota bacterium
AGGATAAAACGGATGTCGCAAACAATAGTCCTTTTATATTTCTTGTCAAAGGCGATATCTCCGCTCATAGCTTCCCAGTTGCCGTCGAACGCTGCCCCAATAAGTTCGCCTTTGGCGTTCATTACAGGACTTCCTGAGTTTCCGCCCGTGATATCGTTATTAGTGATGAAGCACGTATGTAACGAGCCGTCATTGTCAGCATAACGGCCATAGTCTTTTGCCTTGTACAGGTCTATTAGCGAAGCAGGCACGTCAAATTCATCACTACCCGGTTTGTACTTAGCCATGAGACCATCCAGGGTGGTGAAATAATTGTAGTGTACACCATCAACCGGTTCATAACCCAATACAGTGCCATAAGAGACCCGCATAGTAGAGTTGGCATCAGGGGAGAAGTTTTTTTCAGGTTTTTGCTCCATCAGCTCATGTACATATTGTTTTGCCAGCTCAGCCTTTTTATAATTGAAGGCGTCTATTTTTGGCTGGAAGCGGGTGGTGTAGTTAGTTACAAAGCTCAGCGCATACTGCACTGCCGCATCGCTCTTCAGTTTTGCCAGCGACGGAGCGTTGCAAAATGCGTTGAATTTATTGCTATCTGTGAGGAATGTATGTGCAAAAACATTAGCAGTGTAGCTGGTATACGCGGCTTTGCTATCGGCCTTGCCCTTCAGAATTACTTTTGTGTATATATCGGGGAGCTGATCTTTAGGCACATTCTTATAGTATAGCGCCGTCATCTCAGCAAACATATCTTTGTCTGTACCCAGGTCGAATACTTTGTATGATGGCCGGTATGCCATTTTTGCCATGTTGATATACTTCTTGAGTGTGTCATCTTCGAGTTTGCCACTGTGCCGCTCGTATGCGTCATAAAGAGGCTTAAGTGCAAGCGCCATTCGCGTTAGCGCAGGGGCCCTGAAACACTCGCCGTAGTAGACTGCATGTTTTGCGTAAGGTGTGTACTCGCTATACATTGTGCTGAACTTTGGCATCAGGTCAGCCGGCTTGTTTTGGTCCTTCTCCCATTTCGAAAATGCTTCCTCGGCCTTGCTTTTCTTATTTACCACGTTCAGGCGTTTCAGCTGCTCAGTCTGGCCAATATAATACTTCCAGTAGTTGGCAATGCTGGAATAGCTGGAAGTAAGTTTCAGGTATACTGATTTGTCCTTGTCCATATGACGGCGCATAATATCCAGGCGCAGATCGCGGCAGGCAACTATAGACGGGTTAACCACGTTCACAGCCAGGTCAACGCCATAAGAAACCTCATACCTGTTGGTGCGGCCAGGATAACCAAAGATCATAGAGTAGTCGCCCTCCTGCTCACCATGTATGGATACGGGCAGGAATTTCTTAGGGTGGTAGGGTACGTTCGAAGCATTGTAGCTTTTTGGCTCATTGTCAGCGCCTGCGTAGATACGGAACATAGAGAAGTCTGAAGTGTGGCGTGGCCACATCCAGTTATCGGTATCACCACCAAATTTGCCGAGCGACTTTGGTGGTGTGCCTACCAGCCTCACGTCGGTGTACCTCTTATATATCAGCAGGAAAAACTGGTTGCCATTGAAGTAGTCTTTTACGCTGGCTACATAATTGCCGCCGGCTGTTTCCTTGTCTTCTATTTCTTTCTTTATTGCGTCAAATTTTTTATTGTATTCTTCACCAACCGAGTTGCCCACTGCGGCTTTAACCTTATCGGTAATATCCTCCATGCTTTGCAGGAAGAGGGCGGTGACGCCCTGCGCAGGCAGCTCCTCCTGCAGGTTGTGTGCCCAGAAACCATTGTCCAGCAGGTCGCGGTCAACGGTGCTCAGGTTGGCAATGGCATCGTAACCACAATGGTGATTAGTCAGTAGTAGTCCGTTATCGGAGATCATTTCGGCAGTACATCCACCCCCGAATTGCAGGATCGCATCTTTGATACTGCTGTGATTAATATCATACAGATCTTCTTTAGAGAGCTTCAGCCCCAGGCGCAGCATCTCGTCATAGTTTTTCCCGATGAGCATCGGTATCCACATGCCTTCGTCGGCGCGGGCGCCCAGCATCATAATAACAGCAATAGAAAGCAAAAGTGATCTTTTCATTTTGGAATACGTTTTTTTACAGAAGGTTCAAAAGTAATGTTACAATTCGGTTATTTCATAAAAAAATAGCCCCCGTATTTTGAATACAGGGGCTGTTATTGAGTTTAGCGAAGATTAATACCAGAAGTCATGGTACTCATAGCCATGAACGTGCTGCCACTCTTTCCTTTCACTCTTCCATGATTTTTTGTAAGCTTTGCGCTCTTTTCTTGCAGCAGCCCAAGGACGATCCTGCCACATTTTCTTGTGCATTTTGAATTCTTTCTTGTCTGCCTTCCAGTCTTTTCTCCAAGCCCTGTAGCAATGGAAGTCTTTGCACTCTTTAGTGTCTTCAGATTTAGGATCATGTGCAAAAGCGCTTGTAACGCTGAACAACAAGAACGCCATGAATGTAAGTAGGATGTTTTTCATCATTTTGTATGTGTTTATGGCACCAAGGTAGAAAAATTATTTATCTCTGCATAATATTCCCGAAAAAAAAATAAAAAATATTTTTCAGCTACTTCTGTGCGGACTGCATGTGAGTGTGCGGAAGTGTCTGAAAAATATCTTTACGACTCGCACATCTTACTTGTGCATCTCTTCTTTCATATCTCCCTTGTCGTCTTTTTTTACGGCTTTTTCACCTTTTTTATTGGCTTTGCGCTCGCTGCCGTGATATTCTTTTTTTGTCATTTTGTGTTCCTTCTTAGCCATTTTCTTTTCTTTCTTTTCGGCTTTAGGTCCTTCCTGCGCTGATGC
>CAINOM010000700.1 GCA_903851455.1 uncultured Bacteroidota bacterium
GAGTCGGAACACGATGAGGACGAGCTGGAGGAATTACTGGTGCAGAGCCGTCGCAAGGCGCTGGCATCGCACCTGGGCAGGGTATTTTCTTTTATGGACCTGATGGCCCACACCGAGCAGCTACTGCCCGAAATACTGAAACGCAAAACAGGCCCCAAAGAAAAGAACATAGAGCTTCACGGGAAAATTCTGGTAACTCTGAAGCAGGCGCAGGGGCATGCACAGGGTTTTCAGAAACAGATAAATGTCCTTGTAGCGTCTCTCGACGATGCACTGCTTGAAGAACGCAAGAAAGCGGGTGTATCGTATTTCTCGCAGCAGGTGCTCACGCCACTTATTGCATTGATAGATGAACACATCACCTCCCTGGGCACACTCACCAAGGTAGCCAAGCAGGTAAAAACCTGGAAAGACCTGAATGTACTGTTGAAACAGAAACAAACAGAGATAAATGCGCTGGTGGCGACCCCCTGAAGGGGCTTCGCTGGTGAATATATTTCAACTTTGTAGCCAATCTGTGGCTGAGTCGTTTGTTATTCTAACACAGGGCTATCCATGATAAACCCATGATGCGACGATCATGCCGTCTTTAATTTCCAATACTTCAGCCACCAGCATATCCGGTTCACCAGCTACTTTGCGGGTGTACTCCATAAATACACGATCGTCATTTGCGGTGAGCGTAGTGGGTAGGTATGTGAGCGTAGGCAATCTGTCGAAAGCATCCTGCCACCAGGCTCTGAGTGCGGGTTTGCCGATTACCATACCGTTTGTTTCGGGCTGGCGTATCTTTAGTTTCGGGCTATAATGCTGCGCCTCATCGTGGTATAACGAAAGCAATTTTTCGAGATTGTGCTCATTAAACGCTTCGAACCATTTTGTGGCGATCGCCATATTCGGATGATGTTGTGTCATTGTTGTTCGCGTATGCAATGTAATTTAGGATTTTACATTGTTCAAACGATCTTGTACTACTAGTCCTTCACAAACTTCATGGTCTCAATTCCATTCACTTTGAGTAAATAAACACCCGGTATAAGATCAGAAACATCAATATCTACGGTTGTTGCATTAGTCTTCTGTTTATGAACGGTTCGTCCGAGTAGGTTGCAGATGACCACGTCTGTAATATTTTCTGAAGAAGTGATCATAAGGTTTTTTGACGCAGGATTCGGATAAAGTTCAACCGTGGGATTGCCAACTTTAGATATCGGAACACCTGTATTGCAAAGATCAACTGTAATTGTAAAATGAGCCGTATCAGAGCCGCAGACATTCGTTACCACGTAATATATCATGTCGCTACCTGACGAATGAGCCGAGACAAGACCACCAGATACCGTTGCTATTGCATTATCTGTGCTGCTCCAGGAGCCGCCGGCCGCAGCGTCAGTTAAAGTCGTTATAGAGTCAACACACACCATTGAATTCCCCGCTATCACACCCGCGTTGGGGAAGACGTTCACGGTCACAATACTTTCAGCCGTTGCGGAGCAGCCATGAAGGGTGCTTGTGGCCGTGATAGTGTGCGTTGAAATTGTTGTGATCGTCGTTGGGTGATAATAGACTGTATCTGCCGGGCCGCTGGTATAAGGTGTACTGAAGCCTGCATCGGTATAAAGGCTTGTTGCCGGTGACCATGCGGTAGGTAATGACGAGGAATATCTGCAGGTGATATTATCGAGGTAACAATTGTCGCCGTCATCACTATAGGCCTTGAACAACAGGTAATTTGTGGCTCCATAAATTGACGGTATGGTACATGTATAATTATACCACCCCGACGAAGCAGGCATCGATACACCGCCAAGGCTACCGGTGACAGCAGTTGAGGCATCGCGAGGCACAAACCCCAGTAAGGTTCCGGCTAATGCCGGCGCGTTATTAAGATATACCGTGAATCCTTCTGTGGCGTATGACCCTCCTGAATAAGTGCTGCCGTAGTCGCGGTAAACCCAGAACGATAGCTCCGTTCCGCCCGTACCGGTCACACTAAAAGATGGAGAATAAATGGCTGCAATACTGCCTGTTGACGCAATAAAACTATTCCACTGCATGAAGTAGCTGCCATTCTCTGCTGCAGATACAGATGGATTCATACCCGAACTGACGCGAGACAGATCACTATTGTCAGGACCAAGACAATTCCATCCGGCAACCGGTGTGCCTATAATGTGAGGTACGCCGCTTTCAAAACTCTGAGGTGGAAAAACATCATAGAGCGACAGCGGAGCAATGGCCACGCTTCCTCCATTGCAAATATTTGCCGTTACCGGAGATATTCCTACCGGTGGAACAAGGTTCACAGTTTCAGTGATAACGGATGAGCAGCCTGAAGCTAGAATATAACTTATCGAAGTACTTCCCGAATCAACCCCGGTGACCAGTCCTGATGTGCCAACAGTCGCTACAGAAGCATTGTTGCTCAACCAACTTCCACCCGCTGTAGCTTCCGTTAATACCACAGTCGACCCGACACAAACACTATCAGTACCCAGTATTGGCGAAGGAACCGGATTAACCGTAACAGAGATCGTTGCGGTCGTAGAACACCCCACACCGACATTAGCAGCAGTGATAATATTGGTCGTTGTAACGGCGATCGTTGCCGGATGATAATAAATAGTATCTGCTAAAGTTCCAGTATATGCAATGGTATGCGCAGAATCCGTAAAAAGGCCAGTAAGCGGAGACCATTCAATTGAGGTTGTTACCGGGTAATTGCAGGTTATATTATCGAGATAGCAGTTTCCGCCATTGGCGCTGTACGCGTAAAACAAAATATAGTTTGTGGCGCCGTAGGTAGTGGGAAGAACGCAGGTATACTGGTACCAGCCGGAAGCACCTGGCGCGGAAGTGCCACTAATGATACCGGAAATTGCTGATGCGGCGCGCCGTGGCACATACCCCAGAGTTGTTCCACCTATAGCAGGAGTATCATTGATATATATACTAAATGCGTCAGCGGCGGAACCGGACAACGAAGCATCCCTGTACACCCAAAAAGATAACTTGGCGCCGGTAATACCAACCAGGCTAAATGATGGTGAATAGATCGTAGCGTTGTAACCCGCCGGCGCGTTATAGCTGTTCCACTGCATGAAATAAGAACCAATTTCGGCGGACGACACTGCAGGTGTAACAGCACCGGTCAAGGTCGACAGATAAC
>CAINOM010000701.1 GCA_903851455.1 uncultured Bacteroidota bacterium
AGTTCCTGCGGCGTAAAATAAGCCATATTTTCAACAATTCCGAGTATCGGCACATTGATCTGTTGTTGTTTGAACATCATAATGGCCTTGCGGGCATCTGCTGCAGCCACTGCCTGCGGGGTAGAAACGATCACAACCCCCGTCACAGGCACTGTCTGCACCATGGTTAGGTGTACATCGCCGGTGCCGGGTGGCAGGTCTATTACAAGGTAATCGAGTTCTTCCCAATATACATCTGATATGAACTGTTTTAAAGCCGAGCTCGCCATCGGCCCGCGCCAGATCACCGCCTGCTTCTCATCTATAAGCAGTCCTATCGACATGGCTTTTATACCATAGCGCTCCAGCGGCACGATCATGCCTTTGCCGTTCACCTCTGTCATTTTCGGGCGTTCGTCCCTAAGACCAAGCATAATAGGTATTGACGGACCGTAAATATCGGCGTCCAGCAAGCCGACTTTAGCACCTTCCTGCGCCAGGCCGATAGCCAGGTTTACCGCAACTGTAGATTTGCCCACTACGCCCTTGCCGGAAGCCACCATAATAATGTTGCGCACGCCGGGTAACACAGACTTATTGTCCTTACGGTTATTGGTCACGTTGGAGGTCATATGCACTTTTACCACGGCTTCCTTATCTACCAGCAGGCGTATGGCATTAACGCATGCTTTTTCTATCATTTCCTTTCGCGGGCATGCGGGGGTGGTGAGGATCACGGTAAACGAAACATTTTTGCCATCTATCTCTATGTCCTTTACCATATTCAGCGTCACCAGGTCTTTCCCCAGATCGGGCTCCTGCACCTGGCTCAGCGCCTCTATTACCGCTTCTTTTGTTATCATATAAACCTTTGTTAAAGTACGTTGAGTACCGCGCAAAAGTACGTTAAACCCGCTTACTTTGTAACAGTATTAGTTGATGCATCAATAGATAAGCGGCACATACGAAGACGATATTTTATATGATGTTTTAGTAAATATATACGCTCCTTTGTGTGTAATTTCACAACAACTTTTATTTAAAGAACGTAGCTTTGCAACATATGAGGTATAAGTTTGTGCCATATTATTTCGTTTCATTTTTCTGCCTGCTTTCATTGCAGGCATCTGCACAAGCAATACCCGACAATATCATTCAAATAGACGGCGTAACTATGACGGCCGACAGTCTACGCGCGGTGCCGGATGTGACTGTGCTCGTCAAAAACAAAAATCGCGGTGTGGAGTCTGAATACACCGGTGTTTTTTCATTGGTATGCTACAAGGGCGATACGCTTCAGTTTACCTGCATCGGTTTCCGGCCGAAGGAGTTTGTAGTGCCGAAGGACCTGAAAGGGGAATATTACTCTATGATTCAACTGATGGTGCAGGATACATTTTATCTGCCTGAGACCATAATTCGTCCGCTGCCCACAAAGGAACAGTTTGACTATGCATTTCAACACTGGCGCATACCCAATGATAATTATGAGATAGCGCGCCGCAACACGGATGCATATGTACTTCGCGCTATTGCCTACACGCTTCCCCGCGATGGCCGCGAATCACAGGCAAGGCTGATGCAGCAGCAGGCTCGCGAGGCTGTATACTACGGTCAGCAGCAGCCTATGAATATTCTGAATCCTCTTGCATGGGGCGAGTTCTTCGACGCCTGGAAAAGAGGCGATTTCCGCAGGGACAATAACCCCTATAACAGCGGCAACTACTAGTTGTTATTCTTCGTTATTCAGTATTTTTGGTAAAAATCATAGTATATGCAACTTGCAGATCTGGATATGAACAAGGTATATACCTATGCCGACTACTATAGTTGGAAATTTGCGGAAAGGGTAGAACTGATAAAGGGGAAAATTTTCAAGATGAGCCCGGCGCCCAATCCGTATCACCAGCAGCTAGCCGGTGATATTTATACTTTGCTAAACGTTTTTCTGCGGAAGAAACCATGCAGGGCTTACTTTGCTCCTTTTGACGTGCGCCTGCCGCGGAAGTCAAACGACGATAAGGACATTTATACGGTCTTGCAGCCGGATATTTGCGTGATTTGTGATCTTTCTAAAATTGACAAAAGAGGCTGCATCGGTGCTCCCGATATTGTCGTTGAAGTTTTAAGTCCCGGCAATAATGTGAAGGAATTAAAGAATAAATATGAAATGTATGAAGAGGCCGGTGTGAAAGAATACTGGATCGTGAGCCCTCAGAACCAATCGTTTCTTGTACATACACTTGAAGATGGAAAATTCAGGCTGTCGCCACTCAAAACATCCGGCGACTTTGTTACCTCACCGGTGCTGCCGGGTTTCTCAATAGACCTTTCTGAGTTGTTTAGAAATGCCGAGTCAGACGACTGATGCTTATTCTTTGTGCACTTTGTGAATATGTGCATAACAAAAGAATGGCTGGCATGCGGTTAGCTGTATTTTTATTAAAAAATCAAAATGACGTTTCCCAAACTGCGGATCAGTGTAGTATATTTCATTCCTTTAATTTTCTTCGTAGTAGGTTGCAACAGTACCGGCAATGCCAAAAAGAAACAATCGCAATCGGCGTCTGGGGATACGGTGGTAAAAGCTCCGGAGCCTCCGAAACCACCCGTATTAGATACAAATTTGTACAAAGCCGCTGTGATGCGCCTGGTGCGCGACTCTGCCTGCGATAAGTGGCCGGTAAAGACTGCATTTCCACTGCCGGGAGCGCTGTTGCCATTTAACCGCATTGTAGCGTACTACGGCAATTTCTATTCTACCCATATGGGTATTCTTGGAGAGCTACCTCCCGATGAAATGTTGAAAAAACTACAGGGCGAAGTAGAAAAATGGAAAGCTGCTGATACGCTTACTCCTGTTATCCCTGCGATACACTATATAGCGGTTACCGCACAAGGACAACCGGGCAAGGCCGGCAAGTATACCTTACGCATGCCGTTTGCACAGATCGACAAGGCGCTGGATCTCGCGAAGCAGATAAACGCGATCGTGTTTCTGGATGTGCAGGTGGGGCAGAGCACGCTGCAGGACGAAATACCCCTGTTGGAGAAATACCTGAAAATGCCAAATGTGCACCTCGCGATAGATCCCGAGTTCTCTATGAAGACAGGAAAAAAGCCCGGTTCTATCATAGGAACATTTGATGCCGCAGATATTAACTATGCATCGAACTATCTCGTTAAACTGATAAAGGATAACAACCTTCCTCCTAAGATACTGTGTGTACACAGGTTTACTTATGGCATGGTGACCAATTACAAAAACATATTGGTACACCCTGAGGTGCAGATGGTGATGGACATGGATGGCTGGGGATTCCCGGCAAAGAAAGTAACAACCTACCGGCAGACCGTGTTCAATGAGCCGGTGGAATTTACCGGCTTCAAATTGTTCTATAAAAACGACCTGAAGACGCCACCATGGAATAAAGCGCCCATGAAGCCGGAAGAAGTATTGAAACTATATCCCAAGCCGATCTACATTCAGTATCAATAGGCTTATTTTTTAGGGATATCAGGCGGCAAGGGTGGCATCGGGTCCTGCTTCGGCGTTACTTCTGGGGGCGACGGTGGCAATGGCTGCTGTGGCGGTGTAGGCGATATCTCCGGCGGACGTTGAATGGGCGGCACTTCTTGTGGTATTATCGGGTTTTCCATTGTATATGTTTAAGACGCTTAACCAGTAAAAATATGGTGCCAGTAAAAGGGCATCCATAAAGCTGGTCTTTCGTCGCCCGCGGTTTCAACCATAGGGGTTACGAATGAAGCAAAATCCGCTAACGGTTTTAACCATTTTTATTGCATGTTCGGTAAACCGTTAAAACGGTTTGGTCGCTCGCGGTTTTTCTGGCTTACCCACGGTTAAAACCGCTGTCTATGTTATTTGCTGCTAGTCCTAATCATTATATTTACACTATGCATCTGAAAATTATTGCCATACTCTGTTTTTCAATCGTCCTCACTTCCTGCCACTCAAGGCAGGCGGCCGATCTCATAGTGCATCACAGCAAAGTGTATACGGTGGACAGCGCGTTCAGTACCGTAGAAGCGTTCGTTGTAAAGGATGGTAAAATCGTGGCCCTGGGCAAGAATGATGATATACTGAATGCCTGGAAAGCAGATAGCATTTTAGATGCGGGCGGCAAGGCTGTCTATCCAGGTTTCATTGACGCACACGCTCACTTTGTGGGCTATGGGCGTTCCCTGTTCGAGGTGGACCTGTATGGCTGTAACAGTTGGGATGAAGTTGTGGGGCGGGTGAAGAAATTCGCAGATGACCATAAAGACCTCTACTGGATACGTGGCCGTGGCTGGGACCAGAATAAGTTCCCGGGGCATGATTATCCTTTTAACGACACCCTGAATACGCTGTTTCCCGATAACCCGGTTTTGCTGGAACGGGTGGACGGGCATGCCGCCATAGCTAACGCAAAAGCGCTGCAAATGGCTGGAATAACCCCGGAACAAAAGATAGCAGGCGGAAGTATTATCGTGAGAGCTCCATATTATACAGGCCCTCAAACACCTATGTTCCCCTATGTGCTGACAGGCACTTTGATTGATAATGCGGTGGATCTTGTAACCAGGATCATACCCAAACCAACAAAAGCAGACTACGAAAAATGGTTGCTGGCTGCGCAGAAAAATTGCTTTGCGCAGGGGCTGACAACGATCACCGATTGCGGGCTGATGTACTATGATGTGGCGATGATAGACACCCTGCAGCGCGAAGGAAAATTGAATATGCGGCTGTATGTGATGTTGAGTGACGACACGGCGAATTTCAACCGGTATTTAGCGAAAGGACCGTACAAGACAGACAAATTATTTGTAAAAGGGATAAAAGCCTATGCCGACGGTGCGCTGGGCAGCAGGGGAGCTTGCCTTCTCGCGCCATACGTGGATAAACCCGGATGGGTGGGCTTTCTGCTTAATACGCCAGCACATTATGATTCGCTGGCTAAGATGCTGATCAATACCGACTTTCAGTTATGCACTCACGCAATAGGCGATAGCGGGAACCGGATGGTGCTGCAGGTGTACAACAGATACCTGCAAGGCAAGAACGACAAACGCTGGCGGATAGAGCATGCGCAGATCGTGAATAAAAATGACTTCGACCTGTTTGGTAAAACCTCGGTGATCCCATCTGTTCAGCCGACTCATGCTACCTCAGATATGTACTGGGCCAAGGATAGAATTGGGGAAGATAGATTGAAGGGAGGATATGCTTACAAACAGTTACTAAAGCAGAATGGATGGATACCGCTGGGCACTGATTTTCCGGTAGAGGACATTTCTCCGTTCAAAACATTCTATGCTGCTGTGGTGCGCAAGGACGCAAAAGGCTTCCCCGAAGGCGGTTTCCAAATGGAGAACGCATTGACAAGAGAGCAAGCTATAAGGGGTATGACGATATGGGCTGCAAAGGCCGATTTTTTAGAGAAAGAGGTAGGGAGCATAGAGGTGTGGAAGAAGGCTGATTTTGTTATCCTTGATAGGGACCTGATGGTAGCGCCGGAAGGGGAGTTGTTGGCGGCGGTGGTGGCGGCATATATGGCGTTAACAGTCCATTAGCATCTGGAGGAACAGGCGGTGGTGGC
>CAINOM010000702.1 GCA_903851455.1 uncultured Bacteroidota bacterium
CACCGCAAAAGAAAATAGAAAATGTAACGCTGGGAATGGTTGCACCACCCCAGCTGCATCAAAAACAAAAGAGTAAAACAGAACACATCGTCATGGGCGGCATAGCTGTACCACTGAATAGAAGGCTTCCTGATCATGCAACTAAACCATCAGACTCTGTGCGCAATGAAACACACCTGAAAGGAGAAGTAGAATATATACCGTCAGATACAACGAGAAAAAGAGGTCAGGATTAAACCAAATAATCATTAGAAACACAACTTGAGGTGTGCGCAACACCTCCCCTCCTGTTTTTAGGAGGGGCGTGCTGAAAAGCATAGCGAAGCAGTGCTTTTCAGCCGGGGTGGTTGGCTCGCGCCAGGTAGAAAACTCATTCGCATTTTACAGTACACATGCAATAGTTGGGATGGACACCTAAGACGATTTTTGATTAGATTGTTTGTTTACCGCAGTTCCTTCAACCTATATTCCACATCGAGGAACAAAGTACCACCTGCATTCGCACTGATGTAGCTATACACACTAAGCGCCTTATTCAATAATGCTTCTTTCCGTTGCGCGGACCTATGCCCCAGTTCATAAAGCAGATTTCCAAATTGCCTGAGATTTTCCGTCGTGAATTTTCTATCGCTTACAAGAAGGCGCAACGCATCGCTATCCTCTAACGCCAAAAATGCTTCCACGTCAATACCCAGTTCTGATTTAAGTTGCTGGCTGAAATAAACCTCCTCCTCTGTGTTTTGAAAGTCCTTATGCAGCAGCGTGCTCAGCAGTTTCGCCAGCACCAGCCCTATGCGGTCTATCTCCCGTTTTATTTTATCTTCCTGCGGCATGTTGTGTGATCTTTGCGGCCTTATTTAAAATGCCCTTATCCGGCAGGGGCAAAAAAGCCTTAAAAATTCAGCAGCAATACTAAATTAAAATTTACAATAATTCAACGGATGAGTAAAAAGGCATCCGTTTTTCAAAGCAGGATGGTCCAGTGAATAAAAATGCTATTCAGTTTAAATAACTAAAAGATAGTCCGGCATAAATATTCAGCGGCGCCGCCGCATTATAGTACCTGCCGTTGACAGCATTGATATCATTGCCCAGGCTATATTTTTGATCGAGTATATTGTTCGCACCGGTATACAGATCGAATGTAAATTTGCCCAGTTGCCGCTTGTAGCCGATTTTAGCGCCCAGCAAGCTATATGGCGCCGAATAGGCCGTGTTCGCATCGTTTAGCGCTATCCGGTCACAGAAATAATAATCTGCGTCCACATACAGGCCAAATGTAAAAGCAAATGCTAGTCCCGCCGAAACGGCATTAGCCGGTGTGCCGGGCAGTTGTTTACCCGAGTAGTCATTGCTAAGCTGTACAAACTTATCATACCGGAAAGAATAACCCGAATATCCAAGCCGGACGAAAGTGTTAGTAAACCTTGATGACTTCAACCGGTATTTCAAGTAAGCCTCCACCCCTCCCTGTGTCGTCCCGCCCGAATTTGTGTAGTGATCTCCACCCGATGAATCACGGCGCTCTACTATTGTATTTTGAAGAAGGAAGTAAAATACGTTGACGTCGAAATATAGTTTTTGCTTCAGCGCATAACCACGGAAACCAACTTCATAGTTCCAGCCTTGTTCTGGGTTCAAACCAAAGTTTACATCGCTACCAGTTGGAGCCAATTCACTTATTGTGGGTGGAGAAAATCCCTTTTCTATATCGGCATAAACGGAAATGTTATTCGACAATCTGTTTAATACTGCAATCCTCGGCGCTAGCTGACTCCCATAGGTCTTGTCCTGATCCACAGATGGTGCCGCTGACAAAGTAGTAAGCTTCACACCTAGGTTGTTTATACTAACCCCGCCCTCAAACACCCACGTGCCTGTTTGCCACATCAGCTGTGTGAAGCCCATTAGCGCACCATTTGTAATTTCCTGGTCGGTCTGCAAATTCTGAGGGTCGCCATTTACATTGTTATAGGTTCTGTCATCGGCAAATTCCTCCTGCACCTCCCAACCGGTCACCCACTGAATTGATGATCGTTCTTTCACCACCTTATAAGTAAATGCAGTACGCCCACCAAAACTCGGCTCCGATGTGCGCGAATAATTTCTCAGGTTAGGATTAAGCTGGGTGGCATATACTCCGTACAGCGTGGTCATATTCGACCAGTTTTTTGCTACTTGCCAGTTGTCGCTAAACCCTGCCAGGAATGTTTTCTGGAATATCGCTGCATGGGCGGCCACTGCGCCGGGCACTGTGGGTGTTGTGGGTCTTGCTTCAGCTGCATCAGCATTATATTCCTGCAAGGTGAGGGCGCCGGGTGTTTGGTAATAAAGATCCCCATACAAAAAGTGAACACTCAATTCATTTTTCGGCCCG
>CAINOM010000703.1 GCA_903851455.1 uncultured Bacteroidota bacterium
AACTGGAAGAAGCGATAAAATCTAACCGGTTTGCTGATGAAAAACATAAGGCGCTGATAAACCTGATGTACACCAGCTACTGGATGAAAACGCATCTGAGCACGGCCCTGAAGCAAAACGGACTGACGATAGAGCAGTTTAATGTGCTGCGCATACTGAAGGGTAAGTATCCTGAGCAGCTGTGTGTGAAAGACATTGGCACAAGGATGATAGAGAAAAGCTCGAATGTGCCAAGGATAGTGGATCGACTGCTGGTGAAAAAACTGGTGAAGCGTGTTCCATCGACAGAGGATAAACGAGAAACGCTGGTATCGCTGACTGAAAAGGGAATGAAGCACGTGGAGGAGGCAAATGATGTAGTGAATAGTGTACAGGATAACATAATAGCACTGAGCGAGACAGACGCAGTGCTGCTGCATGAGCTGATGGAGAAAATGAGACGGGTGGATTGAGGCTGGTAGGTTGATAAGTGATAAGTTGATAGGTGATAGGTTGAGATCAGGACAAAATATTTAGAGGCGCGCCGGCATTGAGTTTGACGCGTTTGCTTTTGTACAGGCGCAAATTTTTTTTGGTGGTTTAAAATTTTACTGCATACTTTTGCGGTTACAAAGGTTCCCGCTTCGGCGGGATGAAAAGGGAACCAGGTGTGAATCCTGGACATTACCCGATGCTGTTAGCTCCGCTATAAGCTTTTTTGCTTCCTGTTAGCCACTGTCCGCAAGGATGGGAAGGCCGCGAAAAAGTGGAGTAAGTCAGAAGACCTGCCTCTGTAACATATTCTTTCCGTTAGTACCGGGGAGAATGCTTATCGCTGCTTTCGGGATGAAAAGCGCAGATGAGATGAAGGCAGGGGCTATCCCCGTTTTTTTCTGTATCTGATTTTGCCCAATTGCTGCATGATAGAAATTGTTTTCTAAAACCAATTTATATATGCGCATAATTACATTACTATTTTCAGCTCTTGTACTGGGTACAACGGCGCACGCCCAGACCGTGGCGACCTTTGATGACAAAACACTGGCGACAGACACGGCCTATGTGAACTATGCCGCGACCGGCACAGATGTAGGCTTTAATGACGGTCTCGCGCACTTCCCCTGTGTATACGACAGCACCTATGGCTGGCAAGGCGGCTTTGCCTACTCCAACAAAACAGACAGTGTGAACGGCGGTTACGGCAACGAATACTCCGCAAAGACGGATATTGGTTATGCCGGATCAGCCAACTACTGCGCGGTCTACGTGAACGACCCGGCTACCTTCACTTATTATACCCGTGTGATACTGACGGGTGCCGCGATGGGCAAGCCGGTGAACGGTTTTTATGCGACCAACAGTACCTATGCATACAATGCAATAAGGGACGGCTACTTCACTGCTACCAGGTTTGACAGCGGCTCGTGGTTTTTACTAACCATAAAGGGCTATAGAGGCGGTTCTTTGACACCGGATAGCGTGGATTTCTACCTGGCTGATTTCAGGTTTGCAGACAGCGCAGCAAGATTTATCCGTAAAACATGGGACTGGGTAGACCTTACCTCGCTTGGGGATGTGGACAGCCTCCAGTTTTACCTCAACTCTTCTGACACTGCGGGTGGTTTTGGTATGAATACGCCTGCTATTTTCTGCATGGACAATTTTACCACCAATGAATCGGCGCTGGCTGTAAAGAATGTGCAGCCGTCTTACATTGCCAGGGTGTATCCGAACCCTGCTATCCATGTGCTGTATGTAGATATCACCGACAACAGCGTGACGCAGGTGGCAGTTGTTGATATGGCCGGCAAGGTCATTACCACCCATAATGTGGATACAAAGCATATTGAGATAAATACCTCAACTTTGCCAGTGGGCGCATATATGCTGGAGTTGACCGGCGGCGGAAGAATTGCGACTACAAAATTTGTAAAACAATAGAGTATAGGTGTCCCGCACTTCCAAGGTGTGGGACACCTGAATTGAACCACGATAAAACGATGAAGGCCTCTTTACTTTTAATTTTCTCATTGCTCTGCTGCAGTGCATATGCACAATATGCACCGCAGGCAGGCTTGCCGGGCAGCACTGCCATCAGTGCGTCGAGCAGCCTGCTTGTGGGCTGGGCCACACAATGCACCGTATACCGCGGCTTCATGGATATCGCCAATCCGTCGCTGGGCTATGCCTCGGCAGGCGACAGCAGCCTGGCCATTGGTCACGCTGATGGCTATGTGGTGAGTCTCGGCGACAGTGGCGTAGCTGTGCTCACCTTTCAGCACCCAATTTATAATGGTGATGGGCCTGACTTTGCTGTGTTTGAAAATGGATTCAGGAATGTTTCGGATTCAACATTAGCCTTCCTGGAGCTGGCCTTTGTGGAGGTAAGCTCTGATGGGATAAACTATTTTCGTTTCCCTGCTACCTC
>CAINOM010000704.1 GCA_903851455.1 uncultured Bacteroidota bacterium
AGTTCGTTTCTGATGCATCCGTCATAGCATTCATTATTATAGAATTACAAGTTAGCAAAATTTTAAGATAATATAAAGTTTTTCAAATCAGCTCGAAAAAGGCCGCAATGAGTAAGTTTCTGCTGGCGTGTTTTTTGTAACTTTAGATGAAGCGTTCGGACATTTAATAAGAAACCTGATGAGTAAACGCGTTTCTCCTTTTATATACAGATGGGCTCGTTTTGCCACAAAACTTTTGCCGGTTGCTATTTTGGGCCTTCTTTTAATCTCGTCCTGCAAACCGGGTGGCTCAACGTCTCCGAAACGCACCTACCGCATGGGATTTCAAAACTCCGCGCCGAGCCTTGACTTTAACAAAGTGCTTCAAGCGCTGGATATGTGGACGACCAGAGCCGATGCCGCGATATTGAGCAGCCAGGCGCCGTGGGATTCCCTGTATGCAGGCGTAACGCCTGAACAGTATGTTACCAACAATTATGCGGGCCTTGTAAACTACTACCGGGGTAAAAATCTGAAGATCTGGCTGTATGTAGATCCAGCCAATGGCCTTAACCGCGCAGCAGATGCAAATGACCTTGCCGCACTTGGTAAAAGCATAGCCCAGCCAGCAGTGCAGCAGCTTTACAGCAGATTTTGTTTTGTGGCAGACAGCATGATCCATCCAGACCATATGGGCGTGGCATTGGAGACCAATCTCATTCGTGGATTATCACCGGACTCCATTTACCAGGGTTTGAAGAGTGCAGCCGCGCTTGCCGCAGCAAGTATAAGCGCTTATGATAAAAATGTAAAGCTAAGCGTAAGCGTGCAGGCGGACTGGGCTTGGGGCGCATTGTCGGGCGCGACCTACCAGGGCATAGAGCAGGACTTTACTGACTTCCCGTTCCTACAGGAGCTGGGCGTTTCATCTTATCCCTACTTCGTTTATAACCAACCACAGGATATTCCATCAGGATACTATTCGCGATTGTTAAATGGCAGACCGCTACCCATTTTTGTATCGGAAGGTGGGTGGTCTTCGCAAACTGCAGGCACATATCCTGAGACGCCGCAGAAGCAGCAGGATTATATAACAAAGCAAAGCCAGTTGCTTGATGAAGCGAACGCCATCGCCGTGTTCCAGCTTACGTTTACAGATATCAACCTTAATGCGTTACCGGCCGGCACTCCGGCCAACCTGAACCAGTTTGCCTATATAGGACTGGCCGATACAAATTTGCAGGCGAAGCCCGCACTAAGCGCATGGGACCAGGTATTTAAACGTTCTCTCACGGCAGGTCACTAAATATTCTGCGTTTCTTTCTAACTCGGTCAAAAAATACTTGGCTTAAACGGGCTAATTTTTATTAATTTGCTACTCCTTAACAAAAAACACACAGCTAATGTCCGTAAATCTTTGCATCGACTGGGGCAATACCAGCGTTAAAGCGGCAATTTTCGATGGTGAAAAAATTCAGAAACAATTTGCTTTTTCGCCCGCGGAAGCACTTGAGAAGATAACCTCAATAATGAGCCTCTATCCACCTGAGAAGGCTATTATTTGCTCGGTGGCCAAGCAGAACGACGAACTGGAAAACCTGGTGCGTTCGAACATTAAGAATGTAATAACGCTTGATGGCAATACGCGCCTGCCAATACATAATGGCTATCTGACACCAGAGAGCCTGGGACCAGACCGCATTGCACTGGTGTGCGCTGCCCATATTCTCCACCCGGATAAAAACAACCTGGTTGTAAGCACGGGTACGTGTGTGACCTACAATTTTGTACAGAAAAGCAAAATGTTCAGAGGCGGAGCTATTTCACCCGGCCTGCAGATGAGGTTGCAGGCGATGCATACGTTTACGGGAAAACTGCCGGAAGTAAACATGGATGGCGAACTGATATTGCTGGGTTATGATACTGCAACCTGCATGCGCAGCGGCGCGGCCTATGGTATTGCCTTTGAAATAGATGGGATGATCAACGAATACGCATCGCAACACCCGGATTTTAACGCCATATTAACGGGTGGTGATGCGCCATTCTTTGCGAGCAAAATTAAAAGTAAGATATTTGCTGACCCCGACTTATTGTTGAAGGGATTAAATTTAATTCTAAACTATAATGTTTCATCCCCACGCTAAGTGTGTATTAACGATATTGTTTCTTTTGGGGGCATTTACCCTTTCTGCCCAAACGAGTACTAGCAGCAATCCACTTTCCAACCGCGATAATAACCCATATTCCAAGTATGGGATCGGGGAACTACAAAACGGCAACAGCACGGTTTTAAAGGGCATGGGTAATACGACCTCCGCCTTTGAGAACCCTTATGAGATAAACAGCGATAACCCGGCATCTTACCCATATTTAAAACGCACGACATTTGAAGCAGGCATGACCGCCAGTACGCGGAATGTGAATGCTATGGGCTCGTCGTACACGACAGGTACGGCTACATTATCTTATCTGACGATAGGCATACCGGTGAACAAAAACGCGGGGCTTTGCTTTGGGTTTAAACCTTATTCACACTCCTTTTATGCATTGGTAGATACTTTGTTTACCGCCGGCTCTCCGCTGGGTGAAACAATAAGGTCTTATACCGGGGACGGAGGATTGAACTATGCTTACATTGGAGCTGCATATAAATATAAGGACTTCAGCATAGGGTTCAATGGCGGGTATATGTTTGGTACGATACAAAGCAATACCGAGGTAACTTCCATAGACACTGTCATTACCAACAGGGCATATACTGCGAACTATGCGAACTACAACCGCCTGGGCGGCCTTTACTGGAAGGCCGGCCTCATGTGGGAACATAACCTGGATTCAAACTACACGTTGCGGATAGGCGGTACGCTTACGCTTGGACAAAGCATTACAGAACGCCTCAGCTCATACCAGGTAAGCATTTACAATTTTGGAGATACCCTGGTGAACGATACGAGTGCCAGCTCTGGTGAGGCACGTGGAAAGCTAAAGCTACCAATGTCGTACAGCATAGGGGCAATGCTGATGAAGGACAATAAGTGGGGAATAGGCGTTGACTTTACAGCAACACAATGGAGCCAGTTCAACAGCCAGCCGGATACCAACTTGAACCATGCGGTTGCCAAGGGCTCTTACAAGGCGAGCTTTGGTTTTGAGTTTACGCCAGATGCAAACAGCATACGCAGCTACTACTCAAAGGTTACTTACCGTGCCGGCGTCTACTACGGAATGGATTATCTTACCTTCCAAAATACACAGTTACCTGTTTATGGCGTAACCCTTGGTGCGAGCCTGCCGTTCAGGCGTTCGTTCTCACATCTGCATACCTCTCTTGATATTGGCCGAATAGGTACGACCGCCAATAACCTGATACAGGAAACCTACGTTAGATTCTCCCTTGGCATGTCATTTAATGATCTTTGGTTCATTAAACGCAAGTATGAGTAATATCCCCGGTAAATATCCGAGTGCTCACCTACTCCGGATACTGGTGGCAGCGGTTTTGTTTTTCGCAACGCCTTCGTGCAAGAATGACCCAAACGAAATAAGAGCGCTCACGGGTAAAGCCCAGCAGACCGAAGATCATGCCGTAGATGTTACAGTAGTTTACAGCAAGAACGGAAAGATAAACATGCGCATATTTGCCCATGACTTTGTGAGAAATGAAGGAGCCAGGCGCCCTTACATAGACATGAATACCCGCCTGAAAGTAGAGTTCTATAACGACAGCACCGGCGCCGTAGACGATGTGCTTACCGCAGACTCATCGCGCTACTATGAAGCGCAGGGCGATATGATCATCTGGGACAGTGTGCAGATAATAACGAGAAAGGGCGAAAAACTGAACACACAGGAACTAGTGTGGAACTCGAGCGCACAGAAATTTTTTACAGAAAAAGCCGTAAGGATCACAACACCTACCGAAGTATTGTACGGTAATGGAATGGAAGCCAACAGTGACTTTTCGTGGTACCAGATCACGAGGCCGACGGGCACTGTGCAGGTAAATAAAGAAGAAGTACCCCAGTAATTTTCCCGCCTGATTGTTCCAGAGAATTATTGAAAAAATCGTTTGTGGCGCCTGGCATTTCGCCCTTTCCGGGCTTTGGGCATGGAAACCTAATATTTGTCCCGGGCTGAAAGATGCCGCCCTTTCAGGGCTTGAAGCATATCGTAGTTATCTTATATTATTCCCTTACCGGGAATTCATATTTTATTCCTCTAAGTTCGGCGAACTCACGTATACCGATAATGGAATAGTCGGGATCATTGTCGGTTTCGCCAGTAAGTAGTATCACATCGTAATCATCACCTGTATAGGAACTCATCGCATTGTCGCAATTCCTGGATTCAAAGTAACGCGCGGCAAAGCCCGCCTTATCATCCTCTGCAAAAGGTGAAACAACAACAGCAAGCACAAGCATAACAGGAGATGTTCCTATCTTAAAATCGGTATCGTTAAGGTCTTCAAAGTCTTCAGCTATTTCTGCTGCTTCTTCTAATGTAAATGGAGTGAACGCCATGTTTGATGGATAGCCGTTAGCAGGTGTAATTTAGTAGATAGCAATAATCGTGATCTTCTGGTATGTCGGCAACTACACCGCAAAAGAACTGCCGCAACCACAGGAACTGCTGGCGTTAGGATTGTTGAAAACAAAACCTCTTGCATTAAGGCCATCCGAATAGTCCACCTCCATGCCAAACAAATAAATACCATGTGCATTCTTCATCACAACCGGTATTCCTTCTATTTCGTGCACCTCGTCATCTGCCTCAGGCTTATCAAAACCGAGCACATAACTTAGCCCGGAACAGCCGCCGCCTTTGACACCGATACGCAGGCGCTGCGTGTCGTCAAAACCAGCTTCGTTCATCAGCCGTTTCAGCTCTGCTACCGCATTAGGCGTCAGCTTTACGGGCGCACCAGTCATTGTTTCCATATAACAAAGTTAGAGAAAAAAAAAACAAACCCCTAGAGAGGCTTCCCTGGCGAACATGTTTTTGGCATTAGAATTAAAAATTTAACATCCTTTAAATTATTAGCAAAAAAGTGAAGGGTATATGGCTGTGGATTTTTATTACATTTGCTACCTGCAAAAAGAATAAACGTTATGAGCGAAGCATTAGAAAAGGTAATTGATGATGTATCGGTACAAATGAAGAAGGCAATAGGCCATCTTGAGGTGGAAATAAGCAAAATACGGGCCGGTAAAGCCACACCGCAAATAGTGGACGGTATCTATGTAGACTACTATGGCAACCCCACCCCGCTAAGCCAGGTGGCCAATGTTATGGTAGCCGACGCAAGAACGTTGTCTATACAGCCGTGGGAAAAGAATATGCTTCACCCCATAGAGAAAGCCATCATTGCATCTAACATAGGATTGAACCCGCAGAATGATGGCAATTTCATACGGCTGTTTCTGCCTCCGCTTACTGAAGAACGCCGTAGGGAACTTGTAAAGCGTGTATTTGGAGAAGGGGAACTGGCAAAGGTGGCTGTGCGCAGCATAAGGAGGGACAACATAGAACAAATAAAGAAGCTGCAGAAAGATGGCCTGAGCGAGGATATAGCGAAGGACGGTGAAACGCGTGTGCAGGGCATCACGGATAAGTTTATATTGCTGGTAGACCAGCATTGCAAGGATAAGGAGAAAGAAATAATGACGGTGTAATTGTTTGCAGCAAAAAAACATTAGTATTCGGCCACGAAACACATATTTGTTTCGTGGCTTTTTTATCTCCATATTTCCGCCTTTATTAAACCATGCATTAATAAGTTAGTCAAACGTTTGTATTCAAAAAGAATGAACTGTATGAAAAACATCCTTAGAAGTTTATTTGCCGTTTTACTGATGACCATTACAGCATCTTCTTTCGCACAGCAGCAAATGCACCAAAGATCACCGGAAGAAAGAGCGCAGCGCCAGACGATGTGGATGCAGAAAAACCTGGGACTTACCGAGGACCAAAACAAAAAAGTGTATGATATTATGCTGTACCATGCGCAACAGGCAGACAACGATAAGAGTATGCCTCCCACCCCAGATACCAAGGCTGAAAAGAAGCAGTTGAAAAGAGATACTGATGCAGAACTCAGGGCTGTCCTTACCGGCGATCAATACCAGAAATACCAGCAGCATGTGCAGGAAATGAAGGCCAAAAGGCAGGATCGCAAGTCGGAGATGCCTTATTGAGTCGTAAGTCGTAAGCCGTAAGTCGTAAGTCGTAAGTCATTAGTCGTAAGTCATAAGTCGTAAGTTTTTTACTTCGCAAAAATGTCATTGGGGCGCGGGTCGAAATAGATTAAGCATGGACGCGCGGGACTCGTGTTTATAAAACACTACTTTTGCTGCTTAACTTTCCAATAAATGAAACTAAGTGGCTGCCTTGTAGTATTGTTTTTATTCTGCTCTTTTGCTGTTATGGCCCAGCCAGTCTGGTCGCCGGGAAAGCGATCTGAGATGGAAATGGAGTGGATGCGCGACAGCCTGCACATTACTCCCCGGCAGGAACAGAAGGCGGCGCCGGTGTCGCTTCATTTCCAGGCGCAGATGGACAAGTCAAATGGCGCTGAGAAAACACAGCATGAACTGATGCGGAAGAAAGATGCTGCCATGAAATCTGTACTGAACAGGGAGCAATATAAAAAGTACTACCGCAGGGAAAAAGAAATAAGGCTGCGACCTAAAGTGAAACCGGACCCGAGGCACCAGGCTTATTAAATTCAAAAATCAAAAATCCAAAGTCCGAAACCCGTAAGTTCATCGCGGAGCTATACTTTCTAATAGCATCCCACATCCTTTGCCTGCTGCTTTATTTTATCCTGCCAGGCTTGCTGCTTATCGGGAATAGTGCCATGATTGGTTTCATTGTCGTAGGTATTCTGCTCTTCGTTGGACAGGTCAAGATATTGTTTGTGCATCTGCTCGAAAAGGACAAGGTAATTGTCTTTAGTAAATGATGCTTTGCGCATTGCGTTAATAAGCTCGCACGTCTTGATTGCCGTAATATCGAAATGCGCCTGCTCGTGGGCCAGGAGACCCGTATTGGCGCCATTGGGGTTGAACCATGATTGCTCTTTATCGAAATAAGGCGTGATCTCCACATTAAAGATCATCTGCCCCTTTTGCACCATTGATGACGTTGCGAATAAATTACCACTCAGTGTCATAGCTTTCTCGGGAACATTTTCCTGTACCTCACCTTTAAAGTCTGCCTGCGACAACGGCCGTTGCAAACTATACACGATCAGGTTTTTCTTATCTGAGGATTTACCTACCGTCACGTTTACTTTAACCGCCTGTGATAGGGGAAAATTATCCCTTTGAACAACCCACCATTTTTCAAATCGCTCCAGGTTGCTTTCAACAGTCTGGCGCACCTTTCTTTCGATATAATCTGCAGGATCGCCATCGGTTTCGCCCTGCCCACCGCCACTGAATTCAGAGAGATTAACTTCGCCCACGGCATATAAAAACCTGAATGAAATACTGATGGCCCACTTAGCCCCCTTCTTCTTTGCTTGTACATCCAGCTTCTTTATGTTCAGTGTAATGGGTTGCGTAGTTGTGTCTTCGAGCATGTTCCCTGAAATGAAGTTTTTTATTGCGGCGGCGGTACCGTTCTGCAAAACAACATACTGTGTTTTACTACCTTCACTGATGATGCCGATACCCATAGAATCCGGGATGCTGTCGGACACTGCGGCTATGTAAAAAGTCTTTGGTGAATATGTGGCCTGCTCCTTTTTTAGCTGAATGATCCTTACATCCTGTCCGCACACGGGAAGGTAAGACATCAAAATGACCAGGAGAAAAAGCGAAATCCTCATTGTGCTCAAAAATAAGTAATAAGGTGCTAATGAAATTCCAAAAAAAGAGGGATCAGGTTTTTCAGGATCGGGGAATTTTCAGGATTTCAGTGTATAATAAGCTCTGGCATGTTGAAAAACCGAAGCAGCTCTGGTACTTCTCAATTAAAAAACTAACTTTATACTCTAACTTTTGAGCAGATGCAAACAGCATATATAGTGGCAGGATACCGCACTGCGGTGGGAAAATCAAAACGTGGCGGATTTCGTTTTTACCGGCCTGATGACCTGGCAGTGGATGTAATAAAAGGCTTGCTGGCAAGCGTGCCGCAGCTTGACCCTAAACTGATAGATGATGTAGTAGTGGGCAATGCGGTACCTGAGGCCGAACAAGGCCTGCAGGTGGGCCGCATAATAGCTAACAAAGCAATCGGCGAATGGGCTGCGGGCGTAACTGTAAACAGATATTGCGGCAGCGGACTGGAGGCGATAGCCATAGCCACCGCAAAAATACAAATGGGGCTTGCCGACTGTATCATAGCCGGTGGTACTGAAAGCATGAGCCTTGTGCCTACGGCAGGCTGGCGCACCATGCCCAACTATGAGTATGCTAAAGAAAACGGAGACTACTACCTGAGTATGGGCCTTACCGCGGAACAGGTTGCCAACGACTATAAAGTATCCAGGGAAGACCAGGACGCGTTTTCGCTGCGCTCACACCAGAAGGCCATACACGCCATAAAGGAAGGTTATTTTAAAGAAGGTATACTGCCGGTAACCGTGAAAGAAGTGTATGTAAATGAGAAAAATAAAAAAGCAGTACGTGAAGTGATCGTGGATACAGACGAAGGGCCGCGGGCTGATACCAGCCTGGCTGCACTTGCAAAGCTACCCGCGGTGTTTGCACAAGGAGGCTCGGTGACCGCCGGGAACTCATCGCAAACATCTGACGGGGCCGCCTTTACCATAGTGATGGGCGAAAAACTCATGAACCAGTTGGGGCTGAAACCTATAGGCCGGCTGGTGAATTGTGCCGCTGCCGGTGTAGATCCGCGCATAATGGGCATAGGACCGATAAAAGCAGTACCCAAGGTGCTGAAGCAGGCGGGGATGACGCTTAATGACATTGACCTTATTGAGTTGAACGAGGCATTTGCATCGCAATCGCTGGCGGTAATACGCGAGCTGGGCTTGAACCCGGAGATTGTAAACATAAACGGTGGTGCGATATCTCTTGGCCATCCTCTGGGATGTACCGGCGCCAAGCTAACTATTCAGATACTCGGCGACATGAAACGCCTGAATAAAAAATACGGGATCGTGACGGCCTGCATCGGCGGCGGGCAAGGGATAGCGGGAATAATAGAAAGGTTTTGATCCTTAAAGTTGCTCGTTTGTTAACATATGCGCTAATTCATTGAATGAATTAGCGCATATGTATTTTTATGCATAATATTGTAGCTTTATTCCCTTTCTTCTTTTCGCAAAAATAAATTCTACTGACCTGCTAACATTTCGCCGGTTTTTGACGCCTAATAATCGTTGCTATTTCATTTTGAACGCACAGCGAGAAATATCGCATTGCGTTTCTGTATCCATAAATAATAGATCATGAAGAAGATTATAGTTTTGTTTTCTCTAATTGTAGGAATGTTCGGCAGTATTGTTGCTAAAGGACAAACAGGAGTGGTGAGTACTTACGCAATATTTCCTGATACTTTCGACCAACCAGTAGGTATGGTAAAGGACTTGCATGGTAACATTATTTTCTCGCACGACAATGTAATTGATAAAGTGCAACCCTCAGGTGTCATTGTACGTGTTGCGGGAAATGATACAGCCTTTGGGTATAGCGGGGACGGGGGGACGGCAACAGCCGCTATTTTCAACATGCCAGGAGATCTGGCACTTGACAAATGGGGCAACCTGTACGTGACAGACGGACTCAACGATGTACTTAGAAAAATAGACACCAACGGTATTATTACAACTATTGCCGGAAATGGGCTTTCGGACATATTTGTTGTAGACGGCGTGCCGGCAACCGCTATGGCGTTCTCGCAACTGCTGAGTTCTACGGTAGATGACAAGGGCAATATTTACGTAACAGATGGCGGAGTAAGCAGAGTCCGCAAAATTGACACCGCCGGGATCATCACAACACTTTGCGGGTCAGACGGTGTCGGGTTTTATGGAGACGGCGGCCCTGCAATACACGCCTGGATCTATGACCCTGGCGACCTGGTAATAGACGGGCACGGCAACATCTACATTTCAGATATTGACAATTACAGGATCCGGAAAATAGACAGTGCCGGGATAATGACCACCTTTGCCGGGAACGGAGTAGAGGGACACACAGGAGATGGAGGTCCGGCAGTTTCTGCCGAGATAGACGTTGCGGGCGGATTAACATTCGACGCGCTGGGCAACTTGTACTTTACTGAATCCGGCCGAAACGTTATTCGAAAAATCACGCCGTCAGGCGTCATCTCGACTGTTGCCGGCACGGGAGCTTCAGGATATAGCGGAGACGGAGGCCCTGCGTTATCTGCCAGTTTTCATGCACCAAATTACCTCTGGATAGATGGAACGGGCAACATGTACATTATGGATGGCGCAAACCACGCCATCCGGAAGATCGGCGCGGCTGCAGACGTAGCCGCCGAC
>CAINOM010000705.1 GCA_903851455.1 uncultured Bacteroidota bacterium
ATGACCGCTACTTTACACGCATGCGCAAATGGAAGGACGATGACCGCTTTACTGCTTATGTAGATGCGCTTACCGAAACTGAAGATCCGCATACCCAGTATTTCCCGCCAGATGATAAAAAGGATTTTGACGTGTCTATGAGCGGTAGTTTTGTGGGTATCGGCGCCAAGCTCAGCCCGGAGAATGACAAGGTTACTGTATCATCTATCATCGTAGGTAGCCCCGCCGCCAGGCAGGGCGAACTAAAGGCCGGCGATGAAATAACTAAGGTAGGTCAGGGCGCGGAACCACCGGTTGATATCCAGGGTTACGAACTGAATGATGTGATAAAACTGATACGCGGCCCTAAGGGTACTGAAGTACGCCTTACCGTGAAAAGAATGGATGGATCAACCAAAATTATTCCGATAAAAAGAGGTGTGATCGAGATCGAAGAAACCTTTGCAAAGTCAGCAATAATAAAAGGCAAATTTGGCCCGGTGGGTTATATCCGACTGCCTGAGTTCTATGCAGACTTTAACCACACCAGCGGACGCACATGCTCTGCAGACGTCGCTATAGAAGTTAAGAAACTGAAGGACGCAGGAGTAACTGGTATCATCCTTGACCTCCGCGATAATGGTGGTGGCTCACTGGGCGATGTAGTAGATATGGCTGGCATATTTGTGGGCAAAGGGCCAGTGGTACAGGTAAAAAACAATGCAACGCCTGCATCTAAGCTGAGTGCACAGGTTTATGACAGCGCTCTTTATTCCGGCCCGCTTGCCATCATGGTAAACGAAAACAGCGCATCAGCATCAGAAATTCTCGCCGCTGCTATGCAGGACTATAAGCGTGCGGTGATCGTTGGCGCAACTACTTATGGTAAAGGAACCGTTCAGAAAATGGTAGACCTGGACCAGATGATGGATCCAATGACGCGCCTGCAAATGCTTAACGACTCTAACGGCGCACAAGGCTCTTCGATCGGATCTGTGAAGTTGACGATGGAGAAGTTTTACCGGATAAATGGCGGTTCTACACAGCTCAAGGGTGTTACGCCAGATATCACCATACCTGATGCATATGATGGTTATGACGAGGAAGAACTGGGCGAACGCCATAATAAATCAGCCCTTGCCTGGGACGAGATACCTAAGGCGAATTACAAACCGACAAACAGCGTGGGAAATGTGAAGCAGCTCGCTACACTCAGCGAAAGCCGTATCGTCACCAATCCTACTTTTAAACTGATCGAAGAGAATGCCGAGATCGTGAAAAAGAAGAGAGAAGACAACAAGGTATCATTGAATGAAGCCGAGTACAAAAAGGAGCAGGAGCAGCTGAATGCAACATCAAAGAAGATCGAAGAATTGCAGAAAAAAGCAATACTGCTGGATATGGCAAATGCCCCTGCAGACATGCAAAAAATAAACGCCGACAGCACATTAATAGCTAAAAATAACGATTGGCTGAAAGCCCTGAGCAAGGATATCTATATATCCGAAACAGTCAACGTTATCAATGACCTGCCTAAGAGTGGCATGAAGCTCACCCTGCGGTCAGGATCAAAATAAAGTTTACTGAAATCGAATTGCAAAAAGGTTATTTCCACCAGGAGGTAACCTTTTTGCTTTATGACAGGCGCCAACTGTAAACTGAGAACTGCCAACTTAAAAACTAACTCGTTCCCACAGGCGTGCCCATCGTAGCATTAGCACCAAGCACTTCAAACACCTTCATGTTCACATCCCGTTTTAATGCGATGAGCGTTGTGTTTGCTGGCAACGGATGCGGCAACTGGTAGGATATAACGAGCTGAAAGGTCTCTTTGTCGAAGCTCTCAATATTTACTTCCACTGGTTCCTTTACCGGGGGAATAGCTGTCACGGCTTCTTTTACTTTAGCAATAAGGTTCGTCAGCGCATCATGACTGATACCATACTTGATGTTGGCTACCACCTTCATACCACGCATAGCCCGTGCAGAAAGGTTTATCAGGTTCTGGCTCACTAAGTTTTGATTAGGAATAATATAAGCGGAGCCATCAAGATTTCGCAATCTCGTACTGCGAAAACCGATGCGCTCCACCGTCCCCTCAATATCTCCCAGCTTTATCACCTCGCCAGTCTGAAATGGCTTGTCGGAGAGTATCGTAAACGCCGCGAAAAAATTCTCTACTGTCTCCTTTCCGGCAAGTGCTATCGCAACGCCGCCAATGCCCAGGCCGGTAATAAGCGCAGGCACATTCACATGAAACACACTACCCAGTATCCAAAATCCACTCAGTATCCATAAGATCAGCTTGGTCATTTCCTTTATCAGTGGCAGCAATTGTATCCGTGACTGGTTCATTTCTGTCTGCGCCTTGCCCATGCGCAGGT
Source organism: uncultured Bacteroidota bacterium (assembly GCA_903851455.1). Classification (GTDB taxonomy): domain Bacteria; phylum Bacteroidota; class Bacteroidia; order Chitinophagales; family Chitinophagaceae; genus Nemorincola. The sequence continues at coordinate 2,364 of CAINOM010000705.1, forward strand.
AGTAAATAAAGTCTACGAACCGAGTGATCACCTTGGTAAAGAATATGATGAACAGGAAGTAGAAAACATGGTCCACTATATCCCCCAGCCTGACGTCTAACTTACCGTTCACGCCCATGGAATGATGTATCGCTATCTTGTCCAGCAAGCCGTCCAGTTGATTAAGCGCCACATAATAAAGCACTGTCTGCACCAGCCGCTCTATGGGCTTGAACAGCATCTCGCGGATGGTGCCCTTGTGCTGCATATAGCTGAACCTGGCCGTGAGGCTGCTGCTGATGCGCGCCAGCAAGGCCGCCACGGGCCGCTTTAGCAGCAATGTGACCGTTATGATGCCCACACACCACAAATAATTAGACACCTTTTCGCCCATATACATCCGGTCGAAAAAACGCAGATCAATATCTAGCAGTATAGTTGGCATTTGCGATGTTCTCATTTTTAAACCGCGACGTTGAATTCCCGCAACGCGTCGTTAAGGCTCGTCTTCAGGTCTGTTGATGCTTTACGTGTGCCTATAATCAAAGCACAACTCACCTGGTAATCACCTGCCGGAAAATGTTTTGTATAGCTGCCCGGTATCACCACGCTTCGCGCAGGCACCCTGCCTTTGTACTCCACCGGTTCTGCACCGCTTACATCTATTATTTTGGTCGACTGCGTCAGCACTACATTTGCACCCAGCACCGCTTCTTTCTCCACCACTACACCCTCCACCACTATACACCTTGAGCCGATAAAGCAACCGTCTTCTACAATAACAGGCGATGCCTGCAATGGCTCCAGCACCCCACCAATACCTACCCCACCGCTCAGGTGCACTCCCTTGCCTATCTGCGCACAAGAGCCTACAGTAGCCCAGGTATCTACCATAGTACCCTCATCCACATAAGCTCCTATGTTCACGTACGACGGCATCAACACCACATTCCTGGCTATGTAGGCCCCATAGCGTGCCACAGCATGTGGCACGGCCCTCACACCCAGGGAGGCATAATCCTTCTTAAGCAGCATCTTATCATAAAACTCAAACGGCTCCAGATGCCATGTCTGCATGGGTTGTATACCAAAGTAGAGCAGGATAGCCTTCTTCACCCACTCCTGCACGTGCCAGCCGGCCTCGGTGGGCACGGCTACACGCAGTCGCCCTTTGTCCACTTCTTCTATCACAGCCCGTATTGCTGTGCTATAGCTTTCGTCCTTAAGCATTTCCCTGTTTGCGAAAGCAGCTTCTATGTGCTGCTGCCATTGTTCCTTCATGCGGTAAAAATAGCAAATAGGCGCTGGTCGGTTAAATAAATTCTGCAAAAACTAACGTTTCAACCGATTAGCTCGTCTACTTGATAATATCATAAATCCGCTTTCTCTATGGTAAGATTGAAATATACCCTTTCAGTTACTATTTTGTTCTTCGGAACCCTAATGAGAAATGGAACGGAATATTCCTGGATACCCAGGCTGAATTGGGCGTTTATATGTATTACTTAAAATATACCGCGGGAATTCAGTCCATAGAACACCTGGTAAAGGGCGATGTTACGCTCATCCGATAGTGTCCCCTCGGGCTGCACATCGGTTTATCAATGTCTTCGGATCTCTTCATTTGGCCCCTGTAATACATGTGTTGACCGGCTTCATTAGAAAAACCCACTTATTTTTGCTTTATTCGCAGATAAATTACGCATTGAGCACCGGGAAAATAATTATAATCACCGCACCATCGGGATCAGGGAAGACAACATTGGTCAAGCGATTGCTCGATGCCTGTCCGCATCTTGCCTTCTCCATATCTGCATGCACCCGCAAGCCACGGCCCGGCGAGGTGCACGCCAGGGACTATTACTTCTATGAGGAAACAGAATTCAAAAAATTAATAGAGGAAGACGCTTTTGTGGAATGGGAGATGGTGTATACCGGCAAGTACTATGGCACGCTGAAGTCAGAAATGGAGCGCATCTGGGATGAAGGTAAATGCCCGTTGGTGGATATAGATGTACAGGGAGCACTGGCCATCAGTAAGAAATACCCGGGGATTTCCAGGACGATCTTTATCGAGGCGCCATCAATTGAAGTATTGCGTGAGCGGCTCAGGACCAGGGGCACCGAGACCGACCACAGCCTGGAAGAGCGAGTGAACAAAGCAAAGGTGGAACTCACTTTCGCTCCCCAGTTCGACAGGATCATCATCAACGAGAACCTCGATACGGCAACGGTAGAGTTAAGAGATGTAGTAGAAAAATTCACCGGTTGTTAATTTTTCATCACGCAATAATGGTATCTTTCCACAGAATAAATAATAATTATTTTTGGGTATTATTTTACAATCATGGCTAAACAAATAAACGTACCACCGGCGCAAACAGCTAAGCAGACGCCACCGCCCCTGGTTGGAACGCCAATACAAAATTCCCAACCCTGGTCTTTTAACGATTTTAAGGTTCAGGCAATAATTGTTGCTCTTTTAGCTTTCGTCTTTTATTTCAATAGTTTCTTCAACGAATTCGCGCATGATGACGGTATCGTTATCGTGAAGAATGAATATGTACTCGAGGGCTTCGCAGGCATCAAGGACATCATGACCAAGGATGCCTACGATAGCTACTACCGCCAGCTCAACACCACCAACCAGCTCTCCGGTGGCCGCTATCGTCCTTTGTCTATAGTTACCTTTGCCATAGAGCAGCAGTTTCTTGGCCCGGTGCCGGTTGAAAAAATTGACAGTGTCCTGAAACAAAGTATCTCATATGGTGTCACCGGGCCGCAGCAGCACAAGCTTGTAGAGGCTATGCATGTGCGGCATGTCGTCAATGTACTTATCTACATGCTTTCGGTGGTGGTCCTGCTTTATTTCCTGCGCTACATAGTGTTCAAAGATTATCCGTTGATGGCATTCATAGCGGCGGTCCTTTTCACCATTCACCCCATACATACTGAGGTTGTGGCCAACGTCAAGAGCCGGGATGAGATAATGTCGCTGCTCTTCATGTGCCTCACATTTATCTACGCCTTCAAGTACATGGAGTCGAAAAAGATAGAGATACTGATCGCTGCACTGGTCTGCTACTTCTGTGCATTCCTTTCAAAAGAGTATGCGATTACGATGATCTTCCTGCTGCCGCTTGCTTTCTATATTTTCGGCAATTACTCTATCGGAAAGAGCATCTTGGGCTTTCTCCCTTACACCGTTGTTTTGGCTGCATATTTTGCCATACGCCTGAGCATTGTATCCCAGAAAAGCGAATCATCAGATAGCGAGGTACTGAACAATCCATACCTTTTCGCAACCGTCACGGAAAAACTGGCAACTGAAATTTCCACCTCGCTGAACTATCTGAAACTGCTGATATTCCCCTATCCGCTCTCTGCTGACTATTCATACAATACCATCCCCTATGTAGACTTTTCCAACTGGAAGGTATGGTTCTCGCTTGCTGTGCATGGTGGCCTGGTAGTAGCAGCGCTGACGTTGTTCCAAAGGATCATCGGTATGAAATCTGAACTGTCTAAGCGTTCAAAGCTCCGCGCCCCGGTAGCTACTCCTGCAGTCGACACCGAAAAACTGAATACTTATTCGATATTCCTTTTTGCGATCGCTTTCTATTTTCTTCATCTATTGCTGGTCTGCAATATTGTTTTCGACATTGGTGCTACCATGGGCGAGCGTCTTATCTATCACTCCTCTGTAGGGTTTGCTATTGCAGAAGCCTGGCTCCTGGTAAAAGGAATGCAGCTCTTTAAAGAAAAGGGCGCGGGCAGAATGGCACTCGGCGCTGTCATGACGGTTATTATCGTGCTCTCCGGCATACAAACTGTAGCGCGCAACGCGGCATGGAAAAACGATGCTACGCTGTTTGGCACAGACATAAAAACAGTTCCCAACAGCGTCCTGGTAAATGCTAATGTAGCGGCCTCGTACATCACTATAGCCGACTACCAGAAAACCGATAGCGCCCGCAGAAAGTACCTGTATGATGCCATTGAGATACTGAACCACACGCTGTCTATTCACCGAACTTTCGTCGCTGGCTTCCTCAATCGCGGCATTGCGTGGTACAAACTGGGCGACGTAGACCGTGCAAAACCCAATATAGATACGGTTAGATCTTTGTATCCAAACTATCCCACACTCCCGGGAATGTACAAGCTCATCAGCGACTACTACCTGAAGAACGGCTGGGAAAGCTATGGCAAGAAAGGCATGTATACCGAGGCAATCGTTGAATACAAAAAAGGTCTTGCCATTGACCCTACTAATGCCGACCTCTGGTACAATATGGGCGGTGCTTACTACACCAACAGGCAGTATGCCGAAGCACTTGATTGCTTCCAGAAAGCTCAGAAAATCAACCCTAACAGCCCGCAGATACAACAGGGAATGGCTGCCGTAATGCAGGTACTTAACCAGGGTGCGCAACAGAAAAAGTAGCAGACTTCAGAATATATAAACCGAACAGCCCGGGGAAACCTGGGCTGTTGTCATTAGAGGCACCTCCGATTCTATTTCAACGTAAGCCCCTGTGAAAAATGATACGAATGATAGCAGGCCCTAAACGACGGCGTTGTATTTACCGAAGGAGAGAGATGCCGCGATAGATTAAGCTAAGGTATTACCGGAAAGGTCAGTCCTTGTTATAGCTATACCAGGCAAGGCCGGAAGAGGTACCCGTAACAAGGGTAAGATTGGCCGAAGAAACGTGCGTAATATAATAGGCAACAGAAAAATGTGCACTGTAACTGACGTACAGCGAATCTCCGCCCACAAACCACACAAAGGACGATGTGTCCTTGACGCCGGCGATACTGGTAGCCTCATAGCCCGTGGTGTCGGGCTTGAAAACTATTACGTCAACGAAATCAAGTGGCTGGTTGCGCATCTCCTGCTTCTCTATAGTTCCGTCTTGATTATCATCGGTCGCATATTGTACCTTCTGCCAGGCACCGATGACCCGTGTAAATGGTGTATCAGGTTGCTCTTTCTTCGTGCATGAGCCGATGATAAGTAAGGATAGAATAAACAGGGTCGATATCGGAATGCTTCTCTTCATGGTTTTATCCAGCCACCAGTCAGCGACAAACACTATGCCGGTAGCCTTACAAAATTACCGATTATTGATATACCAAACGTCTTTTCAGCCACGGCAATGCCTCCAAAACCACTATTATGTGGCCAGCAGCTCTTTTTTGATGGTGGGCCGGATAAGAAGAAACAAAGCCGGTTCACCTCAGAAAACTGGGATAAACCGGCCAATTATCAACTAAAACACAATAGAATTCAATTCTTTAATAATCTCCGTACGAAGTCTGGGGCAACTGCGCCAGGGCCTCCTCAAGTTGCTTATCGCTTGGGGCCGAACCATGCCATTCGTGTGTGCCTTCCATAAAACCAACACCCTTACCCATTACGGTATGCATCAGTATGCAGGTTGGCTTTCCTTTGCCGGTCATGGTCTTCGCTTGAGCAAGTACGCTAAGCACATTATCCATGTCATTGCCCTGCATTTCTATTACCTGCCAGCCAAAAGCTTCAAACTTCTCTTTCAGATTGCCAAGGTTCATCACCAGGTTTGTTGGCCCGTCGATCTGCTGACCGTTGTAATCGATAGTGGCAATCAGGTTATCTATCTTATGATGGGCGGCAAACATGATCGCCTCCCAGTTTTGCCCTTCTTGTAATTCGCCATCTCCGTGAAGACTATATACAATATGGGAGTCTTTGTTCATCTTCTTGGCAAGAGCAGCTCCACAGGCCACACTCATGCCTTGCCCCAGCGATCCGCTGGCTATGCGCACACCCGGCAGGTGCTCATGCGTAGCCGGGTGTCCCTGCAGGCGGGAATTGATATGCCTGAAAGTTGCCAACTCACTTACCGGGAAATAGCCCGAACGTGCAAGCACGCTATAGAATACAGGAGAGATGTGCCCGTTAGACAAAAAGAAAATATCCTCGCCGATCCCGTCCATATCAAAGCCCGGTTTGCGGTCCATAACATTGAAATAAAGCGCCGTCAGGAAATCAGCACAGCCCAGCGACCCGCCAGGGTGTCCGCTCTGCACCTTATGCACCATTCTCACTATGTCGCGGCGCACCTGTGTGGCCACCTCTTTTAGATTATTTATCTCCATTTTGTCAGGGAATTGGCTGCAAAAGTAGCAGATATGCTCGATTTAAGAAAACTCTTTTTCAGGTATAAAAGATTACTCATGTTTATATCAGTGCGCGATTCAGCTTATTTTTGCAACTCATGTCTCTCTTTATCACATCCCTCAATTCAGGCAGCAATGGCAACTGTTACTACATCGGCAATGCCGATGAGGCCGTATTGATCGATGCAGGTATATCCTGCCGCGAAACAGAGAAACGCATGAAACGCCTGGAGCTGGACATAAAAAAGGTAAAAGCCATCTTCATTTCACACGAGCATGGTGACCACATCTGCGGCGTAGAAACATTGGCTAATAAACACCAGTTGCCCGTATACATAACCCCGGCCACACTTACCAATGGCCGCCTTCGCATCAGCCAGCACCTTGTCCATAGTTTTACTACATACCAGCCCGTGCAGATCGGTGCGCTCTCTGTTTTGGCGTTTCCCAAGCTGCACGACGCTATCGACCCGCACAGTTTTGTCGTTTCGGGTGGTGGCATTAACGTGGGTGTATTCACCGACATCGGTACCCCCTGCAAGCACGTCACAGACAATTTCAGCAAATGCCACATTGCTTTCCTCGAGGCCAATTATGATGAAGACATGCTGCAAAACGGTCGGTATCCCGTCCATCTGAAGCGGCGCATAAGTGGTGATAACGGTCATCTATCTAACCGACAGGCCCTTGACCTGTTCATACAGTACAGGTCGGAATTTATGACGATGCTTTATCTGTCGCATCTTTCTAAAGACAATAACGCACCGCATCTTGCCCTCGAAATGTTTGCGCCCCATGCCGGAGATACGGATGTGGTGGTGGCGTCCCGCTACAAAGAAACTCCTGTTTATTACGAGCCCGGCATTGACCTGGAGGACGTTACGGTGAAACATCCCGTGGTTAAACCGGTACAGATGTCTTTATTCGCACTTGGCTAATTTGCAGCTATGGAACCCAGCAAGAAATACTTCACCACTCACCTTACGGCCTGGCATGCTACTGACAACCAGCGCAGCCTGCCCTGGAAGAACGAACAGGATCCATATAAAATATGGCTGTCAGAGATCATCCTGCAGCAAACCCGGGCGCAGCAGGGCCTTCCATATTATTTGAATTTTATTGAAGCATTCCCTACCGTGAAAGATATGGCTGCTGCAAATGACGAGCAGGCCTTCCGGCTATGGCAAGGGCTTGGCTACTATAACCGCTGCAAAAATATGCTCGCTACCGCACGCATTATTGCCAATGATTTCAATGGTCGCTTTCCGGTAAGCTATGAAGGCCTGTTGCAACTAAAAGGCATCGGCCCCTATACAGCCGCAGCTATAGCATCGTTCGCCTTCCACTTGCCACATGCCGTGGTCGACGGAAACGTATATCGTGTTCTATCCCGCTATTTCGGCATAGATACGCCTTTCGACACCACAGCAGGCAAGAGACTATTCTCCGAATTAGCCCGGCAGCTACTCGACACAAAAAATAGTGCTGCTTACAACCAGGCCATAATGGACCTCGGAGCTACGGTATGCACCCCGCGCAACCCACTCTGCGATAGCTGTCCGCTTCAAAAGAAATGCGCCGCTTTTCACCAGGGGATGATTGATCTGCTCCCGGTTCGTAGTAAAAAGCAATCGGTACGCAAACGTTACTTTAACTACCTGTTACTAAAGCACAAGGGATCCATCTGGATCCACAAACGCACCGGGAAAGACATATGGCAAAATCTCCATGAGCCCTTCCTTATCGAGAGCAATTCGCCTTTTAATGCCGACAGTTTAAAAGAAGACCCAATCTTTAAAAAATTAAATATTAATTCTGAAAAAATAATATTGGAAGGCAAGTCCACCCAGCGACTAACGCATCAACTAATAGAATCAAGGTTTTTCGGGATTAATTTGAAAAAAAGAATTAATATTAATAACCTAAATGGTATGTGGCTGAGTACTAATGACTTAAAAAAAACAGCTTTTCCGACAACACTTGTTTCTTTTTTAGAAAATAATTTATACTTTTAATAGTCTTTAGGTTACAATTTTTATAATTTGAAAATTTGAAGCGACTATGAGAGGCGTAAACAGAGTTGTACTGATAGGAAATCTTGGTAAAGAGCCGGACCTGCAATACCTGGAAGGAAATATTGCAGTAGCAAAATTCCCCCTGGCTACCACGGAAACATATAAAGACAAAAACGGTGCTTTAGTATCACAAACCGAGTGGCACACAATTGTGCTTTGGCGAGGATTGGCTGAGCTGGCACAGAAATACCTTCACAAAGGCAGTCTCGTTTTCATTGAAGGCCGCATCAGAACCCGCAACTGGGAGGACAAGGACAAAAACCGGCGCTTCAGCACTGAAATAATTGGCGACAACCTCGTTATGCTCGACAAAAGGAAAGAACACCCCGACCAGCCTGTAGTGGAAGCCGCAGCGCCTGAAGCCGCGGCATTTCCGGATATGAGTTTCGAGAACGGGACGATACCCACAAATATCTCAAAAGACGACCTTCCGTTCTAACGTCATATTTTTAATGTATTAACAAAAATGAGAGAAGTATCGTTATATCTCTCCGTTTTGTTAATTTTGGTTCCATCACCAAACCACTCTAAACTTTGGAAAGTACCGAAGGCGATACGCATCTTACATCTTTACTCTTACAAGCATCCTCCATCGATGCGTCAAACGCCACCATACTCATTATTGCCATTCTCGTGCTCTTGCTGATGTCTGCGGTGATCGCCGGCGCTGAAACAGCGTACTTCTCATTGTCCGCAAAAGACATATATTTTCTAAAGACAAAAGAAAAACAAAGTGCCCGTATAGCGTCGCATTTACTGGAACAGCCGAAAATGCTGCTGGCAACAATACTCGTGGCCAATAACTTTATTAACATAGCCATCGTCATTACCACTAATGTATTTGTCGTTTCCATACTACCCCACCCGCTCAACCATATCGTCTCCTTCCTGATACAGGTGGTGAGCGTTACGTTTTTGCTGGTGCTCTTCGGCGAGGTATTGCCTAAAGTTTATGCCAGCCAGAACAACCTGCGCATGGCACTTTTCGCAGCACCGTTCATCCGTACGCTTCTTGTATTCTTCAACCCTATCAGCCGCATGCTGGTCAACTCTACGAGCTTCATTGAAGGCAAGATCGGCTCCAAGACAGCCAACATAAGCAGTGAAGATTTTGAACACGCTATAGAGCTCACTGTGGGCCACACAGCCACACGCGAAGAAGTAAACATCTTCAAAGGCATATTGAAATTCGGAAATATCAGCGCCCGCCAGGTAATGCGCACTCGCCTGGATGTTAGCGCACTCGATTACGACATGGACTTCGTTGAAGTCCGCAACTACTGTCTTGAAGCGGGCTACTCGCGCCTGCCGGTATATAAAGAAAGCCTCGATAAAGTGGCCGGCGTTATTTATACCAAGGACTTCCTCCCACACATAGATTCGGATAACGTCAACTGGCATACGTTAATTCGCCCTGCTTACTTTGTACATGAAGGTAAACTCATAGAAGACCTGCTCAAGGAGTTTCAGCAGAAACGCATGCACTTCGCTATTGTGGTAGACGAGTTTGGCGGCACATCGGGCATCATCACGCTGGAAGATATTATGGAAGAGATCATCGGCGACATCAAGGATGAATTTGATGAAGATGACCTCAATTATAAAAAAATCGATGACCACAATTTCATCTTCGAAGGCAAAACGCTCATCAACGATGTCTGCCGTGTAATAGGCGTACCGTCCGATACTTTTGAAAATGCCCGCGGCGAAAGTGACTCTCTGGCCGGCCTTATTATCGAAATTTCCGGGAAATTCGCAGCAGTAAATGAGACCATACATTATCAGCAATATGAGTTTACAGTGCTGGCGGTTGAGAAGATGCACATCCAACGGGTGAAGCTCACTATTAATGAGCCAAAGGAGGAGGAGGAGTAGCTAACTTCCGGCTTTGATAATTTTTCATCCGTTCCCAATGAAAAAAAACATCGTCTTTTTACTCTTAGTAACGCTCCTTATCTCCTGTACGAGCCACGGTGTAAAGGATAACAACGACGCAACACCGCCGGATGTTACAACCACGCAACAGTCAGACTCATTAAAGCCTCCGCACGTAACGCTTTTGGATACATGCCGGCCACCCGAAGTAGTCCCGATTCCTGTTAAAGCCAGTACCCGGGTCATACAATCTGAAAAAGGCAAAGAGACGATCCCGTTATTACCACTCCAGCACAAAACCGCCGGCTTCTACGCGCCGATGACCAACTACACCCCACGGGAAGGCGTCTACTCATCAGTTAGCTGCATAAAAACAGACCATACCGGTAACCTCTGGCTCGGCACCATGGGTGGCGGCGTATGCCGTTATGACGGTAAGACTTTTACGACCTACACAACCGCCCAGGGGCTTGCTCACAGCGAGGTGGTGGGCATAGCAGAAGACCGGTCGGGCAATATGTGGTTTGCTACTACCAGCGGTGGGGTAAGTTGCTATGACGGAAAGAAGTTTAAGACCTATACAATCAGTGACGGATTGGCGAACAACTACGTACTCAGCATAATGACCGATAAAAATGGCAAGATCTGGGTAGGTACCTCTGACAGTGGAGTCAGTTGTTACGACCCAAGGCGTAGCGCAGATGCGGGATCAAAACACTTCACTACCTACAGACGGGAGCAAGGTTTGATCGACAACACCGTCTACTCGATACTTGAAGACAAGACCGGGAATATCTGGTTCGGTACCAAGAACGGAGTCAGTAAGTATGATCCCCGGCAAAAAACCAACGGTACACAGTTTTCAAACTATACTGTCGCGGACGGCTTCGCCAAAGACTACGCGTATTGCATCGCTGAAGACAGAGCCGGCAATATCTGGTTCGGGACTTCCGGAAGTGGTATCTGCCGTTATGATCCGCTCAAAGTGGGGCAAACCGGCTCAAAGGTATTTACAACATACACACACGACCAGGGACTTGCTGACAACACGGTATCATGCCTGCTAGCCGACAGATCCGGGAAAATCTGGATAGGCTCGCACGGGAATGGCGTGAGTTGCTACGATCCGCAGAAGGACACCGGTCCAGGCTCCAGGCCATTTACAATTTTTACGGTCACTGAGGGGCTATCCAACAATGATATCTGGAGCATAGGCGAAGACAACAACGGAAGCATCTGGTTCGGGACATCAGGGAGTGGTGCCTGCCGATACGATGGTAAAGCGTTCACAACCTATTCGAGTGACCAGGGGCTCGCCCCTAACTCAGTGATAGGAATCGTCGAAGACAAACACGGAGACATGTGGTTCAGCACAGACGGCAGCGGAGTAAGCCGCTACGAAGCGTACCCACCAGACGGGGGCCCGGCCCGCTTTACGACTTACACGACAGCACAAGGGCTTGGCGACAATGTTGTGAACGGGATGCTCGTAGACCGAAACGGGAGCATCTGGTTTGCTACCGGTGGCGGTGGCATCAGCTGCTATACAGACCAGCTACACAGTAAAGGTTCTCCCGGATTTACTAATTACACCACAGCACAAGGTCTCGCCGACAATTCTTTATCCAGCATCGCCGAGGACAAAGACGGTGATCTATGGTTTGGCACGTACCGCTTTGGCGTAAGTCGATTCGACGGGCGGTCCTTTACCAACTATACAACAGCCCAGGGGCTTTCTAACAACCGTGTAAATACAATATTAGCAGATAAAGCCGGGAACATGTGGTTTGGAACCAACGGGGGCGGCGTATCCTGCTACGACGCTGCAGCCTCAAAGATCCAGGGCCGGCCAGTGTTCCGCAGATTTACCAGCGCGCAAGGGCTCGGCAGCAATTTCGTGTGGAGCATATGGCAGGATAAAAGCGGTAACCTTTGGTTTGGCACAGATGGCGGAGGCGCCAGTCGCTTTGACGGAAAAACGTTTGCCAACTTCAACGCAGCCAATGCACTGGGCAGTAACGGGGTCTACAACATCAAGGAAGACGCAAACAAGAATATCTGGTTTGGCACTAACGATGGGTTCATGGTATTTACGGGCAACAGGAGCATAACGGGAAATCAGAAAAACAATGGTCCGAAACTATTATCGCCTGATAACCTGCACCACAACACTGAACTGGCCGAAGACTACGAACCGATCTTTGAGAAATATCATTTCAGGAATGGCTATCCTGTAAAGGATGTGAACTCAAATGCGATGTGCATCGACAGCAAAGGAATCGTATGGGCGGGCAGCGGTGATAAGCTGGTGCGCTTTGACTATAGCGGCATCCATAAAAACCCTCAACCGCCACATGTGTTCCTTGACGCAGTGCGGATAGATGGAGAAACGATATGCTGGAACGACCTTAAAGGCAACTCCGTCAAAGATTCGATGGCCACGATCAATGAAGAGGTGAGGGCATTTGGAAACGTTCTTACATCTGCGCGGCGGGACTCCATGCTAAATAAGTTCGGGCGCATCAGTTTTGACAGTGTTTCCTGCTTCTACCCTATTCCGCAGGACCTGGTATTGCCTTTCAAACACAACCGGGTTACTTTTGAATTTGGCGCCAATGAGCTTGCGAGGCCTTACATGGTCAGGTACCAGTACATCCTGGAAGGGTACGATAAAGACTGGGAAACCGTAACCGATAAGACCTCCGCATCATTTGGTAACATACATGAGGGCACCTACACTTTTAAACTAAAAGCTCAAAGCCCTGACGGGGTATGGAGCGAGCCCATCTCTTATTCTTTTACCGTATCTCCTCCTATATACAGAACATGGTGGGCCTACTGCCTTTACATCCTTGCGGTCATTTATGCTCTCGTTGCTTTGCTGCGGTGGCGCACAGCCTCTCTTATAAAAGAGAAAGAACGCCTCGAAGCCATTGTGATCGAGCGGACTGCACAGGTGGTAGAAGAAAAAGCAAAGGTGGTGAAACTGGTTGAAGAACAGGAGCAAACCATTGCCGAGCGCACCGCAGAGCTAGCCAACGCAAATAAGAAGCTGGTAGAACTCATCCAATATAATGCCCACTACATGCGCGAGCCACTGGCCCGGGTAATGGGCGCCATCAGCATCAGCGAATTTGTAGATCATGACGAGTTCATGAACGACATAATACCACAAATGACGAGGGCTGCAAACGATCTTGATAATGCCATAAAAGAAGTAATAAAGGTGGCTGATGAAACTGTGGGGCTAAAAAAATAAAGGAGAAACCGCTCGCAAAGGCACAAAGACTACGTTCTACTTATTTTGCTTTTAAGGCCGAAATGTGCGGGTGAAACATTTTGTGCCTGCATGCCAATTTTAGTTTCCCTAATGATATTATCGAATTTGACTGTCAAAATCCGTCATGCGCATAACATTCAACCCCTCCGGGGTTGATCGATCGAAAGCCTCTCTATCGCGGGTTTCACCCGCGGCTATTCACATTTAAGCCTTCCAGGCTAATCTCACGGTAAGAAGTGAGGCATTATAATACTACCTGCTGCACTATATCACTTTTATATGGATAGTCGGTATTAAAGTGTAGTCCCCTGCTTTCCTTGCGGAACTGTGCGCCTTTTACGATCAGGTAGCCGATGGTAATGAGGTTGCGGAGCTCGCACAGTTGCGGAGAGAGCGTTGTTGTTTTATATAGTTCTTCGGTCTCGTTATGTATCAGGTCTATGCGGTTCATGGCACGCTGGAGACGGACATCGTTGCGCACAATACCTACATAGTCACTCATGATCTGCTGCAGTTCCTTCAGGCTCTGCGTGATCAGGATCATCTCTTTAGGATCGTTGGTTCCGGACGCATTCCAATCAGGCACCTCGTCTTTAAACTGGATATCATTTATCCGTAGCGCCATGTCTTCTGCGCAGCGATGTGCGAAGACGAGCGCCTCCAGAAGTGAGTTAGATGCGAGGCGGTTCGCGCCGTGCAGTCCTGTGCTGGAGCACTCCCCACATGCATAAAGGTTGATGACGGATGACTGTCCGCGCTCGTCGGTCTTTATACCACCACAGCAGTAATGTGCTGCGGGAGCTACCGGTATCATTTGCTCCATGACATCTATACCTATGCTTTTACATTTGGCATAAATATTCGGGAAGTGCGCCAGGAATTTGTCTTTGTCCATGGCGCGGCAATCGAGATATACATGCTCTGTGCCGGTGCGCTTCATCTCGCTGTCGATAGCGCGAGCCACTACGTCACGCGGGGCAAGGTCGGCACGGGAATCGTAGCCAGGCATGAAGGCTACGCCATCCTTGTTGCGGAGTATGCCGCCATCGCCACGTACTGCCTCCGTAATCAGGAACGACGGGCTTATGCCTGCCTCGTACAGGGCAGTAGGGTGAAACTGAATGAACTCCATATTCTCTATGCGTCCCTTGGCACGGTAAGCCATGGCAATGCCGTCACCCGTTGCTATGCGCGGATTGGTAGTTGTGCGGTAAACTTGCCCCACTCCACCGGATGCCATAAGCGTGCAACGTGCCAGTATCTTCTCGATGTTATTGCTCTCCAAATTCAGCGCGTATACACCATAACAGGTAATGTCCGGCGTTGATTTGGTAACCAGATAACCGAGGTGGTGCTGCGTGATGATATCCACTACGAACCAATGATTATGTATCTGTATGTTGGGATGGCGCTTTACCTCTTCGAGCAATGCCCGCTCTATCTCAAAACCGGTGATGTCTTTGTAGTGGAGAATCCTGAATTCTGAGTGGCCGCCTTCCTTGCCACGCATATAATCGCCTTCCTTATCCTTATCAAACTTTGCGCCCCACTCTATTATCTCATTTACACGCGCCGGCCCTTCGGTCACTACTATGTCCACAATATGTTCATTGCACAGCCCGTCGCCTGCCACAAGCGTATCCTGTATATGCTTCTCAAAACTATCTCGCTCCAGATCGTTCACCACCGCGATGCCACCCTGGGCGTACTTGGTGTTGGTCTCGTCCGTATTGGCTTTAGTGAGAATGGTGATGGTCTTTTCGGGGAATTTGCGTGCGGTTTTCACTGCAAACGTAAGCCCTGCTATACCCGAACCTATAATAAGAAAATCTGTTTTCAGCATATGAAGACCAAAGGTAGGGGAAAGTGGAAAAATGTCTTTGGAAACGTTTCTCCTTTCGTTAAATCCCAAAGATATTTAAACCGTTAAAACGGTTGCCGATTGCGTGGGGCATTAATTTGTCCCACGACTAAAGTCGTGGGCTATGCTTGTCCCTGGAGGAGTAGCGGGCTGTGCTTGTCTCAGGTGAAGTCGTGGGCTATGCGTATTCCGATGTGCAACCGCCAATACATCACACTGAGTTTATTTACCCTCCTCAAAGTTGATCGCGCTGCTTATTTTGGCCTGAAGGTCTTTGTCGCTCGTAAGCCAAGCCGGCATATGCATAGGATCACTGTATACAAACTTCATTGCGAGCAGACCGAGGCTGCTTTGCATGTTAAAGTCGGATTCCGGGTTGTCGGTCCTTACCTTGTATTGTGTACCGCTTTGTTCGCGGAGTATCCTAAATGTGAATAGTATGGTTTCACTGATACCTTTAATTGAAAATCTCTCGCTGAATGTTTCTATTGCACGTGGCATGTTGGGTAATTTGGTAATCAATGTGTTATTATCGTGCCAGCGATGAGTTATTCTTCAACTTTCATCAAAAACCCTCTGCATTCAACCTACTTGCTGATCTCAAATTTAATTGCATTGCTTATTTTAGACTGCAGGCTTTGATCACGAGCAAGCCACTGCGGCATATGCGCGGGATCGGTGTAGACAAAATGCAGTCCATCGCTCCCCATGCTTCCCTGGACATCAAAATCAGCTTCTGGATTATCGGTCCGCACTTTATAACGTATGTCTCGCCGACCGCGGAGGAGGTGGAATGTAAACCGAATGGTATCGCTTATTCCTTCTATCGAAAACCGCTTCATGAATGTTTCAACCGTGCGTATCATGGTCATCAATTTAATTACTCCACATTTGTTATTATCGTGCCAGCACAGGCTTAAAATCTACATTTAACTTATGGTGGTTTTCCTGAATTAACAAGTGTACAATTATTTTTTTCCGCGAGTTTGCATTGATAATCAATAAAAAATGCCAGAAAAAGTTGGACAATTATTGGAGATCCGGATTTCAGGATCCAGAGATTTTCAGCATTCGCATCGTGATTTTGATTGAGTTGGTGTTGCTTGCCCGCAATTCCCAAAACATCCCCCTTGCCTCTACGTCATTACGTTAAGAATTGGTACCCGGTAAGCAATTATGCCACCCCTTCGGGCAATGTCATTGAGTTAAGGATATTAGTATTTTCCTAAACCACATTCAACCCACTCCGGGGTTAATGTTTACGTCTGCTTACCACCGGTTTCACCGGTGGCTATTCAAATTAAAGTCCCCCGGACTTTTCTTAACTTAGAGATTGCCCTTCGGGGTTGGCGTGTTATTCAGACCTGTTTTCTATAATAATATCATCCCTTCGAGATTGCTCGCCTTAACTAAATGACATTGTCCCTTGCCCCTTCGCTAACGCCTCCCAGTAGCCATCGGGACTTTCGCTAAAGGGGGAATTTTCCGGCGCGATTCATCCCTTAAGCTGCTTTGTTTGTTTGGTCGTCCGGGGAATTGCCGTGCTTTTTCTGGTATTTGAGGAATTTTTTTACGGTGTCGAGTTTGGGTGGTGCATGGAAAATGGCGAGGGTGTCTTCGAGATATTTTTCGAGATCGAGCTGGCCGTTGTTGTCGCGGTATTTTTCGAGACGAAGCTTTAATTCTTTGTCTTCGAGTTCGAGGTCTGTGAGCGGCCTGCGGGTGTTGCTCGTAGCTGCGGCAGGTGCGGGCTCCGCATTTGCAGGTGTTTGGCTTGTCACTCCCTGAGCGCTTGTCACCGAGTCCTGAGCAACTGGTGTTGCCGCAATTACAGAAGCTGAAACAGCGGGCGCCTCAGCAGGAGCAGCGTTGGCGTTTGCCGGTTCGGGATCTTTCATGGAACGGAACTGCTCGATATCGGCGGTGGTGGTGTCTTTGAGAGACCATTCCATGATATCCTGCAGGTCCAGTTTCGTTTCTGTATTGTCTTTTTCGGTTCTGGGGATGAGGCCCAGTTCGTTGAAGTGCTCAGGAGTGAGCTGGTTGATGTTTATGGCAGCGCGGGATGCTACGTAATTTTCCACGAAGGGTAAAATGGCCGTTGCCATCTCGGGCGATTGCTTGTTGACGAAATCCATGAAGAACCCAAGCATCTCGAGATTCTCACCAATGGTGGCGCGGGTCTTCATCTTGCCGGCGGTGAGGGCAAGCTTGTACATGGTGTTTGCTTCCAGGGAGGTGCATGGCTTTGTCATTCTGTCTTCAGACAGGACATTCTCTGAGAGGCGGGCGATCATGAGGTGGCAGTTTTCCGCAATAAGCGTGGGCATAACGGCGGCCCTCTGCCTGATACGGTCCCAGTTGTTTTTGCGGATCCAATAGTGGAGGGTACTGCGAGGAACCTGGAGCACCTCGGAGATTTGGGTTACGCTGAGGCTCGTCTGAAAGTAGAGGCCTTTTGCGGCGGCTTGTTGTTCGGTATTCATAAGATAAAAGTTAACCCCCTGCCCCCTAA
>CAINOM010000706.1 GCA_903851455.1 uncultured Bacteroidota bacterium
ATGGACCAGAAGATGCGCAGTAAGGTAATGGAGCGGTTCAAGAGCAAAGCACTCCAGTGCCTGGTGGCTACTGACGTAGCTGCACGTGGTATCGACGTTAATGACATTACCCACGTTATCAACTACGAGCTACCCGATGACCCTGAAGTATATACACACCGCAGTGGCCGTACGGCACGCGCCGGCAAGTCTGGTATCTGTATGTCCATCGTTTCTCCTAAGCAGATATCCAATATCCGCCAGATAGAGCGCCTTGTAAAACAGAAGTTTCATAAGAGCGACATACCGGATGGTGCAGAGATCGTGCGTAAGAAGATGTTCTTCTACCTCGAGCAGATCGCAACAGCACAGCCGCAGGCAGATTTCGCAAAACTATACCGTGATTCTATCCACGACCAGTTTGCTGATGTAGATAAGGACGAACTGATACGCAAGCTCATCTGGTTGCAGCTCAGGGAAACGATAGAAATATACCAGCATACCGAAGACCTCAATGCGGGCTATGATCGCAAAGATGGCGCTGATAAGAGCCGCGGCAATCGTTATGTTCGCCTGTTCATCAACCTCGGAGAGAAAGACGGACTTAATGAGCAGAAACTGTTGCAGTTCATTATGGAGTCTACCGACATTGCGCCCAATACCATAGACCGCATGACGGTTCGTGATATGAGCAGCTTCTTCAATGTTCCGGGCGATGCCGCAGAATATATTATCGAGCACCTTTCTTCCAAGAAATTCAAAGGCCGCAAAGTGCGCCTTGAAGAAGCCGAGCAGCGTAGCTTTGGCGGCGGCACAGGCGACGCTCGCGGCGGCAGGCCTAAGCCCCAGGGCACAAGGTTTTCAGGCGATGTAAGGTCCTACGGCGGCGGCAGAGATGGCGGCGGTGGCGGCGGCTACAAAGGCAAGCGGAAATAATTTGAAAATTTGAAAGTGTGCTAATTTGAAAATGCTGTTCGTTTCGAGCGGCATTTTTCATTAACGAAAAATGCCCCGCATTTCGCAGGGCATTTTCAAATTTTCAAATTCCCGAATTTTCAAATTAGTTCAACCTGTCGTGCGGGTTGTAGGTATCGTAAGTGTTGTACCATGCTGTTTCTGGCCATTTGCCGGAGAACGGCATCAGCACAAGCGACACCATGAAATTGGAAGTAGAGGTAAATCCAAACGGACCGTCGGTTATCGGGTGGTTAGGATTAGTAGTACTTGGAATAGCATTGTTCGCGTCAAACAGGTTTACTCTGCCCATTGTATACATCAGTCGCACTTTTATGCACCAGCCAAGGAAAAATCCACCTTCTATTTTCGCATAAGGAGTAACTCCGAAATTGAACTGGTTGTCATAAGTGCTCACCGTAGACAGATTGCTCATGTACATCTGTGGAATAACACCCGCACCAAATGTAGCACAAAGCCCTAAGCGCTTGGTAAGTACCGCCGCATCACAACCGATCTTGTATTCTACACCAAGCGGTAATGCCGCCTCATAAGAATAGCCGCTAAGGGGCTCGTCTGCATCGCTGAGCGATCCGTCTATACCATATACCTGGTTCAGTTTCTGCCATTGGTACATATTTATCATCAGTTGCACGTCCATCGCCCAGCAGCTGATGTGACCTGTTTTCTTAAACGGAGCAGAAAGTCCTATCGTAAGACCAAAACCCTGGCCTGTAAGTGTTCTTTTCATTGTCGTGTCGCCGATAAAAGGACTGGTAACACGTGTCACCCCGTTGATCTCACCGAAGGGCATTACCGCACCCAGTCCGATCTCATAGCGCTTCAGATCCCCGAAATAGCTGGAAAATGGATCAAGCTTAAACTGGTACTGCGCAAAGCTATAGGAGGGTATAACCAGTAATGCAAACACAAGAAGTATCAATGGTTTCTTAATAAAATTCATATTCAAGTACCTTTAGGTTGTAAAAATATAAAAAGACCGCTAAAAATACTATTTTATTAATAAATGACACTTTTAAGTGATTTAATCAGCATATGGCAGAGAAACTCGTAGTAATAGGCGTTACCAAAGATAAGGGGCGGGGCGTGTTTGCAAAAAAAGCCATCAAGGCCGATACCGTCATCGAAACCGCACCAGTCATAGTTATGAGCAATGAAGACAGGCTGCTGCTGGACAAGACCCTGCTCCACGATTATATTTTTGAATGGCAGCCGGGAGGCGAGCTCATGTGCTGCATGGCGCTGGGCTGGATCCCGATATACAATCATTCTTACCGCTCAAACTGCGAATACTTTATGAACTACGATGATGATACCATGTACGTTCAGGCAGTTCGCGATATAAAGGCCGGTGAAGAACTGACCATCAACTACAACGGCGAGTGGAATGAAAAAAAGAAAGTGTGGTTCGATGTAAAGTAGTTGTAGCTTACCCCTGACTGAAATATTGTATCTCTTTTTCCATGCCCAGGAATGGATACTTATCCATTAGTGCTTTTGTCTTTTCAGCATAACTGACCTTGAATTTCTTATGCGCTTCTGTTTCCGGGAAGCGTGTGCGGTGCGACCGTGCAGTAACGATATCCTGCACCTGCTTCATGATCTCATGCGCCAATGGGGCTATACATGACTTTGTAAAATGTTCCCAGACAAATTGGGTTGCGGGGAAATTAGGATGAACGAGGTCGATATCATAAAAGCGGTAATCGCGCAGCACATCTATTACCAGTTCGTACGCAGGGAAATACTGCACTTTTTCAAACTGTTCGCGCAGTATATGCACTGACTCTATCAGCCTTGCTTTACTGCGATTGTTGTCCACAACGCCATCACGTATATGGCGCACCGGGCTTATCGTCAGCATCACCTGCACAAACGGATTTAAAGCAAACAATCGTTCCATCGTTTGACTAAGGGCGGCAACGATCACCTCTGTGGTAAGTAATTTTTTCTCAAACCACTGAGCCGGCGCGCGGTGATTGTTAGCCACAGGTTTCCCTGATTCTTTCAGGTAGTATTGAAATGCTGACCCAAGCGTAATGATCACCCAATCGGCTTTCCTTATAAAATCTGACGCCTCGGTTTGCGATGCATTGATTCCATTGAGTGCAGCAACTGCATCTATATTTGAGAAGCGGGTATGGTGGTCCCAGCTATTCCACAATTCATTCAGGGAAAACAGCTCCTCCTGTTTGTATTGTCTGCCATCCATATATCCGTCCAGGCTGCTGGCCACACTCAGCGGATTGAACAGGATACCATGCGGATTGGATAGTACCTTGAATTTACTTTGATGCAGCCGGTCAGCTATATGCTCCGTAAAGCACGAACCCGTCAGCAGGATATTATCCGTATAACTTATTGGTTTCGGTAACTGTGGAATATCCAGGGCAAGCGTGAATTGCATATTCAAAAATACCTTTTTTAAAGGATCATCTTCCTAGCGGGAAATATTATTATTTTTCCCTTCAAGCATAGGTACAAACGAAAAGTCGCCCATTTCCTGCTGACCTATATCGCCCTCATTGTACTTGATGATGCGCATCATTTTTTGTTTGCCGTCATCGCCTACAGGTACCACCATTATTCCACCCGGCTTCAGCTGGTCTATGAGTTTAGGAGGTATGAACGGCGCTCCGCAGGTGATGATGATCTTGTCAAATGGGGCGTAAGATGGCAGCCCTTCAAAACCATCACCGTAAAACCGCTTGATGTTGGGATATTTTTTCAGCAAAAAGAATTGCCCGGTAAAATCATACAGCTCTTTCTGCCGCTCTATGGTGAACAGGCTTACACCCAGCTCTGCCAGCACACAAGACTGGTAAGCGCTGCCGGTACCCACCTCCAGTACTTTATCAAATTTTTTGATCTCCAGCAGTTGTGTTTGATAGGCTACCGTATATGGCTGCGATATGGTCTGTCCGGCTGTAATAGGAAAAGCCTTGTCTTCATACGCTCGCCGCTCGAAGGCTGTGTCCAGGAAAAAATGCCGCGGTATTGCTTCCATTGCTGCCAGTACTCGTTCATCCTTTATCCCTTTTGGCCGCAGGCTGTCTATCAGTTGTTTCCTCAGTCCCTTATGTACGTAAGTATCTTCTTTCGGCTTGCTATGCAACATGGCGCAAAGTTAACTTAGTAAAGAGTCAAATAAAAGTACACTGACGCAGCCCTTATTTTAATTTGTTGGCACGAAAAATATAGCACCTATAATAAATGCATGGTGCCTGTATCAGCCTTCGATGGATTCGCGGTTTTTATTGCGTATCGGATTTATGAGGCGGATACAGGCTAACTTTGCGAGGGGACTAAAAATCAGGAATATGGAGCAGCATATTGTCAGCATACTCGATATCGGCGATGTAACACATAATGTGAAGTTCTTCCGGCTCGAACGTCCGGCTGGCTATTCGTTTACTCCCGGCCACGCTACGGACGTGTCTATAAACAAACCCGGCTGGGAAGAGAAAAAACGGCCGTTTACCTTCACAGCGTTGGCCGACAAGCCATACCTTGAATTTACCATCAAGAGATATGCCGACCACGATGGTGTCACTAATCAAATGCATGGCCTGAAGCCTGGAGATGAGCTCATCATCAGGGATGTCTGGGGTGCTATCGAATACAAAGGCCCCGGATATTTCATTGCCGGCGGGGCGGGCATCACCCCTTTCATAGCCATACTGCGGCAATTGCATCACGACAGCAAGCTGGAGGGTTGCAAACTCATATTTGCCAATAAAACCGCAGGCGATATTATTTACGAGGCAGAGCTGACCTCTATGTTAGGAAATGATTTTATCAATATACTCTCGGAAGACACTGGCGGAAAATACCTTCATGGTCGCATTGACGAGGCTTTCTTAATGAAAACGATCCCTGATTTCAACACGCACTTCTACGTTTGCGGCCCGGACAAGATGATCGCCGATATAAACGGCATCCTGGTAAAGCATGGCGCAGATCCCGAGCGGGTTGTCTTTGAAAAATAGGGTAAAATATCATCTGTTTTGCCGGTACTAGTTAAATCAGCGTTAAACCGTATATTGCTAAATGATGCAAGTCTTTAAG
>CAINOM010000707.1 GCA_903851455.1 uncultured Bacteroidota bacterium
TGTCCAATATATTCTTAACTTTACCTAACAATTTTCTAAAAAAATCATGAGTAACTACAATCAACAGGAATTCTCTGACTATACCGTTATAGATAGTCACCAGGCCAGCGGCACAGGTGTCGTTGCCAAAAAATTTATGGCCAGTGTCTTTTTATGGATGTTCGTGGCGCTGGGCGTATCCACACTTTTCTCCGTTCTTTATGCTACCTCTCCTTCTTTACTGAGTGAGCTTTACGCTGCTGACGCAGCAGGGCGACTCAGGCCGACTACACTGTTCTGGGTTGTCACTTTCGCTCCGTTCGCGTTTCTTCTGATCATGCAGTTTGGCATGGCGCGTTTATCTTCCGGTGCGTTGACGCTTCTGTTTCTCACATTTGCAGCGGTGCTGGGCATTAGCCTCAGCAACATACTGCTCGTGTATACGGCTGGTTCTGTAGTAGGCTGCTTCGGCGCTGCAGCGGCTATGTTTGGCGTGATGGCAGTAATGGGTTATACCACTGAAAAAGATATTACTTCTTTTGGCCGCCTGCTCACTATGGGGCTCGTTGGTATCCTGATTTCTATGGTCATCAATATGTTCCTGAAGAGCTCAGGTCTTGATTATATCATCAGCATCGTTGGTGTGGCTGTGTTCACCGGTCTTACGGCCTATGATACGCAGAAACTGAAAAGGATAGGCGCGGGTCTTGAGTATGAAGGCACTTCAGCTACGGACACTAAGAAGCTCGCAATAATGGGCGCGCTTAGCCTTTATCTTGATTTCATTAACCTGTTCCTTATGCTGCTCAGGCTCTTTGGAAACAGAAGAAACTAATTCGAAACTCAAAAGTAAAAATTCAAAAAAATCGGGTCGTCTTAAAGATGACCCGATTTTTTTTGAATGGAACATCCCGGGATGTTATTGTCCGTGTAGTTTTTTACTTTTGAATTTTTACTTTTGAATTTGAAATATGCTCAACCTGAAAATAATTATCGCCAGTACACGCCCGGGCCGTAAAGCGCCGGCAATAGCCAATTGGTTTACCGAGATAGCTAAGAAGCATGCAGAGTATAATGTTGAGGTGCTGGACCTCGCTGTCATCAATCTCCCATTCCTTGATGAGCCGGAGCACCCACGGTTTCAGCGCTACCAGAACCAGCACACCAAGGACTGGAGCGCGATGATAAGCAGCGGTGATGCTTTTGTGATCGTGACATCGGAATATAACTACAGCTTTCCCGCAACTATCAAGAATGCGATCGACTACTTGTTTAAGGAATGGCAGTATAAGGCCGTGGGCTTTGTGAGCTATGGCGGAGTATCAGCAGGAACAAGGGCTGTGCAAAGCCTCAAGCAGGTGCTGACCGCGGTAGACATGGTGGCTATTTCAACTGCAGTTCATATTCCTGCATTTACCAAGCATATCGATGCTGATGGTAAGTTCATGAATGACCCAGGGCTGGATAAGTCGGCGGATGGAATGCTGAATGAGCTGTATAAGTGGGGTGTGGCGCTGAAGACTATGCGACCTTAACAGAGAAGACGCTCAATCGGAGACGTCATTTCGTAATGAAGCCCCTTTTCGGGGCTGAATGAAGAAATCTCCTGAGCATTTGCACTAGGGTCTAATAGAGTTACAAAACCAGATACGAAATGCAAAAAGGTGGTTGTATCTACATTCTCACAAACGCACACAAAACTGTATTCTACACAGGCGTAACCTCAAATCTGCCAACCCGAATTCATCAGCACAAAACCCATTTTTATAAGGATAGCTTTACTGCCAGATACAATATCGAATATCTTGTTTATTTTGAAGGCTTTGACAGAATAGAAGAAGCAATTGCGCGTGAGAAGGAAGTGAAGAAATGGAATCGGCAACGCAAAATTGAACTAATCAATTCGCTTAACCCGGAATGGAGGGATTTGTGGGAAGATGTGAGTAAGTGGTAACGTGTACTCATCATTTAGTTTTGCATTGGATATCTATCAGCTTCGTGCTAATTCTCAGGAGGTTTCTCCGTTTCGCTTGCTGCGCTCGCTGCACTGCGAAATGACGGGTCATTTTTCGGCTGTGTAGAGTGTTGTTACACCAAAAGTCAATGGCCTGGCCTTAGCTTCTTTAAAGCCGCATTGCTGTAGTATTTCGCAGAACCTTTTGCCTTCGGGGAAGGCCATAACCGACTCTGGCAGGTAGGTGTACGCCTTGCTGTGCTTTGACACCAGCTTGCCGAGGGTGGGCAGTATGTAACGGAAATAAAACTGATAGAGCTGTTTAAAACCCGGACGGGTGGGGTGGGAGAACTCCAGTATCACCACTTTGCCGCCGGGGCGCAGCACGCGGCACATTTCAGTGAGGCCGGCTTCGAGGTGCTCGAAATTGCGGACGCCATAAGCACACATCACAGCATCAAACTCACCGTTGCCGAATGGCATTGATTCACTGTCGCCTGTATTGAGGGTTATTACCTGCTGCAGGCCCAGGTCTGCTATTTTCTTACGACCCACTTCCAGCATACCTTCGGAGATGTCTACGCCGGTTATTCTTTTTGGTTGAATGGTTTTTGCTGCCGCTATGGCCATGTCGCCGGTGCCGGTAGCCACGTCCAGTATGGCCTGTGGCTTTATTTGCGCTACTTCTGCAATGGCTTTTTTGCGCCAGCCTTTGTCTATGCCCATCGATAAAAAATGGTTCAGGAAGTCGTAGCGGCCGGCTATATTATTAAACATCTCGGCTACTTGCGCTTTCTTGCTTAAATTTGACGCGGTGTCTGGCACTATTTTGGCTGCCGGGTTGCTGGATGAAGATTGCATTGCGGTGCAAAAATACGGTAATGAGATTTAACCGCAGAGGCGCGAAGGCGCAAAGATCTCATAATTATAATAATTACTTAGCGTCTCCGCGTCTTAGCGGTTAAACAAAATGGACATAACAACAGCGAAATATATCATCAGCAGTCCGAAGGTGGAGGGATGCCCGAAGCCGGATATGCCGGAATACGCATTTATAGGCCGTTCTAACGTGGGCAAGTCGTCGCTGATAAATATGCTTACCAACCAGAGCAAACTGGCGAAAACATCGAATACGCCGGGCAAGACGCAACTTATTAACCACTTCCTCATCAACAATTCATTTTATATTGTTGACTTGCCGGGTTATGGTTTTGCCAAGGTATCTCAGAATACCCGCTCTACGTGGGAAAAGATGATAGCCGGCTACCTGCAGCAGCGCATTAACCTGGTGACGGTGTTTGTGCTGATAGACAGCCGGCACGAGCCGCAGAACATAGACCTCGCCTTCCTGCGCAAGCTGGGCGCATGGGGCGTGCCGTTCAACGTCATTTTTACCAAGGCAGATAAAAGCACCCAGCGCGAGGCCGCAAAAAATGCCCGCCTGTTCATAGAGGCTATGAAGAAAGAGTGGGAGTTCATACCCCGCAGCTTCATTACCAGCGCTATAAAATTCCTGGGCCGCAAGGATATCCTTGCCTTTATCGATGAAATGAATAAAGATTTTAAGCTGGAGGAAATTGTGAAGCCGGAGAAGGAAGGGTAAAGTATAAGAAGTTTTTGTATCTTGTAAGTAGTAACATCTCAAACCTGCTATAAACACATTTTATGAAAATCCCTTTCATCAGCTTTTTAATTTTCTTCTCCGCCATTTCAGCGCGGGCACAATACAGGGCATGTAACCAGGAGATAGGTATAGGTGGAGGTGTGTTCAGTTCTGAGCAGATATTTGATGGTACATCTATCGGGATACTGGAGCCGACCATGAAAACGTATTCCAACAACACTATAACTGGTGTGTGGTTTGCCGACTATAAATATTTTGTATCGAAGAGTTTTACCGTAGGTGTTTTTGCGGGGATGCAAA
>CAINOM010000708.1 GCA_903851455.1 uncultured Bacteroidota bacterium
CGGTGACCAGGAAGCTTTACTATGCAAGTATCATCTGTGACCTTACCGGCCTGGCGCTGTGTGCATTGACCGGGTGGCGAAACATGGTGCTGATGGCATTGTATGTCGCCTTTTCGAAGGCGTATAGCTGGCATGGTATCCGGCTGAAGAAGTATGCTTATGCGAGCTGGCTGGTGATTGCCTTCTTCCAGGGTGGGTATACGTTTATGCTGGCGAAGATGGTGGCGGAAAACAATACCAGCTCCGCTTGGTTTACCGCGCAGAATGTGCTTGGCATGATCGTGGCGTCTTTGCTTATCGGAGGATCGTACCCGCTAACGCAAATATACCAGCATAAAGAAGACAGCAACAGGGGAGATAAGACGATCAGTTACCGGCTTGGTATCAAGGGGACATTCATTTTTACGTTAGTTATGTTTGTTGTGGCGGCAGGATTGCTGTTTTATTATTTCCAGACATACTGGACTGTGATTTATTTTTTGATATTCTCGGTATGCCTGGCGCCGGTGATGATCTATTTCTTATACTGGTTCGTGATAACCAGCCGGGATAATAAGAATGCAGACTATGCACATGCTATGCTGATGAATAAGATATCGGCAGTGTGTATGGTGGTGTGTTTCTCGATAATATTGGTCATCAATAATATCCTGTCGTGTTGATATAATATCGCCTCAGGTACCCATCGCGTTCCGTGAAACTCATTGTTCTACAAAGTACATTTTTAGGAGGCCTTTGTTCTTCGCTTCTACTTCCCCGCGATAGGTGCAGCGGAATTTGTTTCTGACCAGTTCGTAGGTGGTTTGGGAGATATTGATCTTCCCCGGTTCGCTGGTCTGCTCCATGCGGGCGGCGGTGTTTACAGTGTCGCCCCAGATGTCGTAGGAGAATTTTTTTACGCCCACGATCCCGGCTACAACGCTGCCGCTGTGGATGCCGGTGCGCATTTCGAAGGCAGCTTCGCCGATCTCCTGCCGGCGTTGGTTCATGAATGCATTGATCTCCAGTGCAGCATCAATAACATTTTCGGCATGATTAGCGTTGGCGGCAGGAAGGCCGGATACGGCGAGGTACGAATCGCCGATGGTCTTTATTTTTTCAATGTTGTGCTTGCCGATGATGCCGTCAAATGCTTTGAAACAGAAATGCAATTCATCGATGAGCTGCTGCGGGCTCATGCGCTCACTGGCGTGCGTGAAATTCACAAAATCGGTAAAGAGCACTGTGACATTCTCAAAGTGGCGGGCTGCTGCTACGCCATTGTCCTTAAGCTCTTCGGCCACTTCTGCGGGAAGGATGTTCAGCAACAAGTCTTCAGATCTCTGTTTCTCGCGGGACAGCGCGTTGTTGTACTTTTTTTCAGTTGAGTAGTTGCGGTACGCAAATATACCCAGCAGCAGAGACAGAAAGGAACTAAGCACGAGCAGGAGGTTGAGCCTGCGGTTGTATCTAAGTGACTTTTCCTGACCGGCTATTTGTTAGTCCTTGGCTTCTGTGTCGAACTTTGTTTGTAATTGTTTTATCTGCTGCGATTTTTCGCCGTTAAGGATAGAATCCTTGATGGCGGTTAGTTTCATGCTATAATCGAGGGCCTCGGGGTATTTTTTTTCTTTGGTGTATATTTTTACCAGGGTCTCGTAAACATCTTTCAGTCCTTCGGTAATATGCAATTTTTGCTGCAGCGTCATGGCTTTCAGTGCATACAGTTCACTTTGCCGGAGGTCGCCCATTTCGAAAAATAATATGGCCATATTATCTGAGATGATGCTTTCCGCATAGCCTTCATCAGATGGTTCGACCAGCGCCATGGCTTTGTTGTATGTAGCCAACGATTCGTCGTATCGCTTATCGCTCTTTAACGCAATGGCCATGTTGCAAAGAGATTCCATTTCCTGGAATTTGTTGCCTTCTTTTCTTGCCAGAACGATCGCATCATTATATAATTTGATGGCGGTGTCGTACCGGCCTTCTTTTTTATAGACTGTGGCGAGGTAGTCCAAGACGAACGGGCGTTTTTGGCGAACCCGCTCGTTGTCCGCATGCTGGTCACTAATTGTCATTGCCTCCTCTATGCATTTCCTTTGCGCAGGCATATCATCCGTAAGCTCGTATACACGAGCAATACCGAGCAGGTCGGTGACCTGTGACCGGTATTCTTTCAGTTCTTTATGGATCCTGAGCGCCTCAAGAAAATACTGAAGAGCCCTTGGATAGTCGGCAATGACATCGTAGCCTTCCGCAATCATTTTGTCAGCGGCAGCTTCGTGCAATAATTTTCCAGATGCCCGTGCGTCCTGCAGGAATATCTTACCGAGACTAATTACTTCCTTCGGATTATCGATCAGGACCTTGTCTGCATAATCAAGATAGGCGTTCATACGTTGCGTATCGTTGCTTATCCGCATTAGCCGGGCCAGCACCGTATCCTCAGCAGATGCCTGTGCAAAAAGAGTATATAATAAAAAGAGAACGGTAGTGGTGAGACGCCGCATTGAAACAAAATTAAACATTTTCGTTTCCGAGTTAATAAAATATGGAAATTTAAAGACGAAGCATATTTGAGACTGATAATCAATATTTTATCCCCTGTGCAGCAACCTTGAAGGCTTTTTTCTCCACCTCATGTCGTTTCGCAATATCCCACATGAGCGGGTTAGTATGGTTGAAGTGAATGAAGCATACCTTAGCTTTCACTTCAGCGGGCTCCTGTTCGAATAAGTGCATCGTCTCGGATACGAAGGGATGGGGCACAGTAGCCATATTGCGGCCAGGAAGTTCGCCTGGTTCGTAAAAAGTAGCATCGATAAATGCGATGTCCACTTTTTTCACTTCGTCTACGATGTTTCTGTCCCACTTATCCCATTTGTTGATATCGGGTATGAAGAGGTACTTCTTTTTCCTTGTATCTATTCTGAATCCCGCTGTTTCGGAATATTCATCGCGATGGGGAACGGTAAATGCAGTAACACTAATGTCCGGTGTAATGAAAACCGGTGAATCTGCTTTCACCACCGGTAACACAATATTCTGCAACGTTACGAGCTGGCTCCAGGGGCCATTGGTTTCGAGGAAGGCTTTCATTTTTGGCAGCGCAAAGACAGGGACATCTCTTGTGCTCATCACCTCCCTGCCGAGTTCCATAAGACCGGTGTAGTGGCCTATGTGTGCGTGGGTGACAAATATGCCATCCGGGAGAAAGGGGTACTGCCCGTGCGTAAGGGATTGGAAATAGTGCAGTTGCTCTTTTATATCGGGTGTGGCTTCAAAGAGCCACCATTTTTTGGATATAGGGTCTACCAATGCAAGGCATACCACCCATCTTTTTATGGAGTCATTCGTCCACGCGCGTGCGCAACATTGTTTAGTGCAGCCAAGGTGCGGGTAGCCACCATCCTGGGCGATGCCAAGGGTAAGGACGTAGGGCTGGTCCAGGTTTTGTGCGTGAACACAAAACGAGGCGAACGAAAGCAGCAGGCAATACAAGTACTTTGTCAACTCCAGGTATTTAATGGCCACAAAACATGATGCATGCGGACGTCCTTAAGCAGAATAACACCAAACACGGCATCCGCATGGCATATACTAGCCGTGATGCTCCAGCGCGCCTAAATATCTTTCCGCATCAAGGGCTGCCATACAGCCACTGCCTGCGGCGCTCACTGCCTGGCGGTAGATCTTGTCCTGCACATCGCCGCAGGCAAATACGCCTTCTATATTGGTGCGCGTAGAGCCGGGCTGTGTTATCAGGTATCCCTGTTCGTCCATATCCAGCATGCCTTTGAACAGGCCGGAGTTCGGCTCATGGCCGATAGCTACGAAAAATGCTTTTACGGGAATGATACT
Organism: uncultured Bacteroidota bacterium; assembly: GCA_903851455.1. Taxonomy (GTDB): domain Bacteria; phylum Bacteroidota; class Bacteroidia; order Chitinophagales; family Chitinophagaceae; genus Nemorincola. The sequence goes on from CAINOM010000708.1 coordinate 3,844, forward strand.
TTCTTCGTTAGTTTGCGTGTTGCGGACCTTTACGCTGTCTACTTTGTTTTCACCCATCACTTCCACCGTATCTGTATTCCAGTAAACCTTGATGTTAGCTGTTTTCAGAACGCGGTCCTGCATCACCTTGCTGGCGCGCATTTCGTGGCGGCGTATGAACATATGTACGGTAGTGCACAGTTTAGATAAATAGAGCGCCTCTTCACAGGCCGTGTCTCCTGCGCCTACTATAGCTACTTCCTGGTTTTTAAAGAAGAAGCCATCGCATACTGCACATGCAGATACGCCATGGC
>CAINOM010000709.1 GCA_903851455.1 uncultured Bacteroidota bacterium
AATGAGTGTTTTATGAGTTTCGTCACTTTTTATACGGATTTAACAAAATACCCACTAAACGCTATTTTTTCAGCTCAGCATAGTACCTGTGGGCATCAATGTACTTCTCCACCGCATCAGGTACTATATACTTTATCGACTTTTTATCTTTGATCTGCCGCCTAATGTATGTAGACGAGATATGGAGTAACGGTGCGTCCAGGATGGTAATATCTGCCCCATAGGTGTCTTCTATTTCAAATCCCGGCCGGTTATATACCATGAACGAGTACCGCGCCACCAGCGATTCGAAATTTTTCCAACGATGGATATTCTGAAAACTATCTGCCCCCATGATCACAGAGAAGCGCTCCAGCGGAAATTTTTCAGTAAGATAAGTAAGTGTATCTATGGTGTATGAAGGCTTGGGGAGATTGAATTCCACATTGCTAGCCCTGAACTTCGGATTATCTTCGATAGCGAGGTTGACAAGATGTAGCCGATCGTATTCATTGAGCAGCGAGTGGGAGTCCTTCAATGGGTTGTGGGGAGAGACCACAAACCAAACCTTGTCTACCTCAGTATGTGCTACAACATGATTTGCCACGATCAGATGGCCGGTATGAATGGGATTAAAGCTGCCGAAATACAACCCGATATGCATAGGGCAAATCTAAGGAAAGATGCAGAGATAACAACCTGCGAAAATCAATTTGGCATTAAGAATTAAAAGCTTAGTCATACATTCTATATATTTGTTGCCCGCTATGAATAATATCGAGCAATTAAGGAAATGGTGCAGTGGCGCATGGCTTGCCAAGGAGCGGGCTGACGTAATAATAGGAGAACTTGCCATAGACAGCCGTAGTATAGAACAACCCGAAAACGCGCTATTCATAGCATTGAAGACATCGCTGCGCGATGGCCACATTTTTCTGCAGGACGCGTGGCATAAAGGCATCAGGAACTTTCTCGTATCGCAGCAGGTGGACCACGCATTGCTGCCCGATTCAAACATCATACAAGTAAAGGATACACTTGCAGCACTCCAGAAGATCGCCGCGGCGCACAGAAAACAATTTGACATACCCGTTATCGGCATAACCGGAAGTAACGGCAAGACCGTGGTGAAAGAGTGGCTGTACCAATTGCTCAGCGGCACATACAATACTGTGCGCAGCCCGAAGAGTTACAACTCCCAGGTAGGTGTGCCGCTCTCCGTGTGGCTGATGAATGAAGACCAGCAACTGGCCATCTTTGAGGCAGGCATATCGCAACCGGGAGAGATGGAAAACCTGGAACGGGTGATACAGCCAACGATAGGACTATTTACGAATATCGGGGAAGCGCATAGCGAGGGCTTTATGAATTCGCGGCAAAAAATAAATGAGAAGCTTATCTTATTCCGCCATGCGAAGCAATTGGTATACTGCCATGACCATGCAGAGCTGAACCAGTGCATCGTGCAATATATGCACCAGGTGAAAGGAGGAAGGAGTGAAGAACCGCTGCAACTGTTCACATGGTCGCAGAAACAGGATGCAGACCTACGGGTAACAAATATTGCCAAGGCTGGAGGGAAAACAAAAATAACGGCGTTATACAAAGACAAAGAGATATCTATCAGCATTCCGTTCTCAGACGATGCGTCGGTGGAGAACGCGATACACTGCTGGTGCATCATGTTGTTACTGAATGTGGACCTGGATACAATTACAAGCCAGATGGCGCTGCTGCAGCAGGTTTCCATGAGGCTGGAGCTAAAACACGGCATTAACGGATGTACCGTGATCAACGACTCTTATAATTCGGACCTCACATCACTGCAACTGGCACTCAACTACCTTGATCAACAGAAACAGCATACGCATCATACCGTTATCATGTCCGACATCTTACAGATCGGCAGGCAGGATATAGACCTCTATGATGAAGTGGCTGCACTCGTAAGCCGGAAAAATATTCAACGGTTTATCGGCATCGGGCCGGCGCTATTTAAGAACAAGGCCTCCTTCAGAAAATATAAAAGAGTACGCAGCATATTTTTTAAGTCCACAGAAGACTTTTTAAAGAACTTTCACCTGATCACGTTCGAAAAGGAAGCTATACTGCTGAAGGGTGCACGTGTTTTTGCTTTTGAGAAGATTGGCTTACTATTAGAGCAACAGGTTCACCAGACAGTGATGTCGATAGACCTCTCGGCGCTGACGCACAATCTCAATGTATTTCGTGCTGAGCTGGAGCCGGGCGTTAAAACAATGGCGATGGTAAAGGCATTCGCATACGGAAGCGGTAGCTACGAAATAGCTAACCTTTTGCAATATGCCGGTGTTGACTACCTCACCGTTGCCTATACGGATGAGGGCATAGGACTGAGAAAGGCGGGCATCAAGATGCCGATAATGGTAATGAGCCCGGATGCTACTTCTTTTGACAGGATGATCATGTGGAAGCTGGAGCCGGAGTTGTTCAACTTCCAGTCGCTGTCTGCCTTTCTGAATATCGCGAGGGCGCTGCAGGTGAATAAATACCCGGTACATATAAAGCTGGATACAGGCATGCACCGCCTTGGCTTTAATCCGCAGGACATAGATGAGCTTGGCGACAAGATAGCCGAGAACACCTCGATAGAAGTGATGAGCATCTTCAGCCACCTCGCCGCCAGCGACGATCCGCAACAGGATGAATTCACGAAACAACAAGGTGAGCTGTTTGAACAGATGAGCACCCAACTGATGAACAAGCTCCCCAACAAACCGATGCGCCACCTTTGCAACTCGGCGGGTATTGTTCGTCACAGGGACCTGCAATATAATATGGTTCGGCTTGGGTTAGGACTGTATGGTGTTGATGCCAGTCATGTGCTGCAAAACAAACTGAGACAAACGAGCACGCTAAGAACAAGCATAGCACAGGTGCGCCAGGTACCGGCAGGCGATAACATTGGCTATGGGCACCATACCATTGCGGCGCACGATATGCGCATAGCAACCATATGCATCGGGTATGCGGATGGTTACCCGCGAACGCTGGGTAACGGCCATGCCTATGTGCTGATACATGGCAAACCTGCAAAAACAGTAGGGTCCATCTGTATGGATATGTGCATGGTAGATATCACCGAGATCCCGGAGGCTAAAGAGGGCGATAATGTGATCGTGTTTGGTAAGGGACTTACGGTAATTCAGCTTGCAGCGTGGGCCGGGACCATTTCCTACGAGATCATGACGAGCATATCGCAAAGGGTGAAAAGGGTGTATGTGAATGAAGAGTGATAATTCACGACCAATTGATGCGCAGCATTTTGAAGATCTGTTGCAACGAGTTGGCTATGGTAATTTTTCGTAACTTTGAATGACAATAAGTTTTTCTATGAACGGATATTATTTTTTACGGGTGAAGAAAGATTATGCGTCTGCAATAATACAAGATTTGCAAAAACTAGACGCTGTGGAATTGCTGGATGCCGACGACAATAATATTCCGGAATGGCAGAAAAAGGAAGTGTTATCGAGGTTGCAGCTCATGAAGGACAACCCAGCAAGTGGAGTTGACTGGGATACTGCAATGGATCGTATCAAGCTTTTGACGAAATGAAACGGTACAGCATCATTTTTTCTGAAAATGCACTGATTGACATTGAAGAGGCCGTTTCCTATTACGAGTCGCAACAGAAAGGCTTGGGAAAGAAGTTTGCTGCAAGGGCTCAAGCGACGTTGAACTCTATAAAGAAAAACCCTTTTTACTCCAGCGTCCGATACGAAGAGGTACGATGTGCCGTAGTGAGTGTCTTCCCGTTTTTAATTCATTACCAGGCCGACGCTGAAACCAATACTATAAGAATCCTGGCGGTATACAATACTTATAGGAAGCCGTTGTGGTAATTACTTTTTTTTCGATCAGATTAGTCTAGCAATGTTTTATAATACTTAATAAGCCCATCCATTGGGCTCTTAATAACATCGCCAATCTGCAGTTCGTATTGACCGCAGAGGTTTTCGAGCACATCGCGGAATTCGTAGGCCACCGACCCGGAGAAATAAAGCGGGAGGTTCCAGCTGTTGCGGTGCTTCAGGATACTGGTATGAAAAAAATCATTGAGGCAATCTTCTATAATGTTCTCCACCATGTAATGCCCGCGGTTCTCCTTCAGTAAGGTAACAAACGAAGCAAGATACCTGTTTGGGTTTGGCTGGTGGTATAAGGCATTAATGATCTTTTTGATGTCATTTCCAAAGCGCATTTCAAATCCCATCATCAACTCGGCGTCAAATGTGCCGTAGGCGTAGTACTGGAGTATACGCTTGCCCATATAGTTGCCGCCACCTTCATCTCCTGCTATGTATCCAAGAGATGGCCGCTGCTCTTTTATTTTTTTGCCGTTGTAGTAACAACTTGCGCTGCCTGTGCCAAGAATGCAAACTATCCCCTTCTGCTCGCCGCACAATGCTCTTGCAGCCGCAACCATGTCTCCGGCTACTTCAGTTTTCCTTATTTTGAAATGCCTGGTTAATATCTCTTCGAGGAATTCTTGTTTTTCGGGGTTGGCGGCACCGGCACCGAAATAGGACATTTTGTCTGCCTGGTATTTATCGTTATCCCATGGCAACTCCTTTGCCAGCATAGCTTCAATATCCTGCTTGCTCTGAAGGTATGGATTTATCCCCTGCGTGCTGAAGCGCACAGGCTTCTTACCCTTTCTTAAAAGGCACCAGTCCGTTTTTGTTGATCCGCTGTCTGCAATGAGGTAAGAAGCCATAAAAATGTATTGCTACACAAATATGCACAAACAATAATGAATATCCTAATAAGTACGACAATAAATTTTGCCACGAAAAAGTTTGCCGGGCATATGTTCGTAGCGGTCTGAAAATCTTTACTGGCACATGTTTCGTATATTACTGAAACAATATGCAGTATCATAAGCACATTCTTTTGGCCGCGTTTCTGTTCGTGTCGGTTGTGGCAGGCGCCCAGGCAATTGATAATACCCTATCGTACAAGAACATAGGCAGCGACAGTTATTTCAGACTAAATTATGAGAACGACTTTTTCGCAGCTACCGACAAATATTATACGCAAGGGATACACCTGGAACTGGTTGCGCCATGGGTAAAGAAGTTTCCGCTGAGTAAACTCCTGCTGCACCCGAACTACAGTTATATCCGCTACGGTATCGGGCT
>CAINOM010000710.1 GCA_903851455.1 uncultured Bacteroidota bacterium
GTACGTAGGCGCTCAATGCCGAGTCGATGCCGGAAGAGTCAACGCAGCCTGTTCCATCGGTGATCTTAACCGTATAATAGCCGGTAACTAATCCTGAGAGATTTGCTGTAGTTGCGCCATTTGACCATAAATAACTAAAAGGGCCGGTGCCACCGGTGATCGCCGTTGATGCAGTACCATTGGTGCAATTTGCGGTAGTTGCAGTTACTGTTGCAGTGAAATCGGGAACATAGCCTACATCCCAGCTGCCGCCGAAAGCAACACAGCCATTGGCATCTGTGGTATTCTCAACGTAGTAACACGGTGCGAGGGGCATAGTTGAGGCTGTGCCGGTTGTTGTTATGCCGCTGGGATTTGTCCAGGCGTAAATAAAAGGAGGTGTGCCGCCGGTTACCGTCACCATACCTGCGCCCAGTGAAGGGCATACGGCAGGAGTAGTAGTTACCGTTTGTGTAAAATCCGGGCTGGTAATTACCTCTATGGCAGGGGTCGTAAATCCGGATACGCAACCGGTGCCTACGTCGGTAACCCGCACATAATAATAGCCGGTGGGAAGCACCGCAGGGTTGGTAGTAGCTACCACGGCTCCGGTGGAACCATCGCGCCATTTATAAGTAAAAGGCCCCGTGCCACCGCTTACTGTTGCGGTAACCGTGCCAAGCGCAGGGCAGGTGACTGCAACGGAGGAATCAGTGACTGTGAACGGAACGCCGTAAACCAGTGAGTCGCTCACATAGGTGCCGGTAATAGAATCGTATGCAGACATGCTCACATAACCGCCTGCATAACCAAAGAGCGTATCCGTAGTTGCGGTTATCGTAAAATGTTGGACGGTATTATACGTGGTCCACCAGGTAACATCAAAGGGTGTGGGCATTCCGGTAAAGGTGGCAACAATAACGCCGTTGCTATCACAGGGGGGAGTGATCAGCGTCAGCGTGGCAGTCTGGGCTCCCGACCGAAGTCCGGATAGCACCAACATGGCAAAAAAGATGAGCTTCTTCATAAGGGTAAAAGTTTTGTGGTTATTCAATTGACGTGCTTCGTTGTGCAAATGTGAGTACGTTATGAAGTTTTTTTTCAGTGTATTCATGGCCGGAGTGTCTGAAAAATATAGTGTTTTAACCGTGGGTTATAAAACGATGGATATTATTATATCCATAACTACCTTTACCGCATGAAATGTTTTTTGAGAAAAAAGATAGGTGACCGGGTAGCCCTGGGCCACCCATGGATATTTGGCAACGAGCTGGGCGAGAGTGAAGGTAGTGCCGAGCCGGGGGATATAGTAGAAGTATATTCGTCGAATGGTTCGTTCGTAGGCAAAGGTTATTATAATCCGGCATCACAGATACGCATACGGCTGCTTACGAGGGACAAGAATGAAGTGATCGATGACCAGTTCTTTTTTAACCGTATTAAGGAAGCATGGGAATACCGCAAGCAAATAGGCTATGTCGAAAATTGCCGGCTCATCTTCGGTGAGGCCGATCAGTTGCCTGCGCTTATCATTGATAAGTTCAACGATTACTTTGTCATACAGACGCTGGCCCTGGGCATAGAGAAGTGGAAGGGTGCCATTGTGGCGGCCTTACAAAAAATATTCACCCCCAAAGGGATCTACGAGCGCAATGACGTGCCGGTGCGTACACTTGAGGGCATGGAGCAGATAAAGGGTTTTCTCTCGGAGCCTTTTGATACAAACATCATCCTTAATGAGAACGGGCTTAAATTTCATGTTGATATTGAGAATGGGCAAAAAACGGGTTACTTCCTCGACCAGCAGGATAACCGGCGGGCCATACAGCATATAGTGAAGGGTGCGGATGTGCTGGAGGCCTTTTGCTATACAGGTACTTTTGCATTGCATGCGGCACAGTATGGCGCTAAAAGTGTGCTGGGTCTTGATATTTCTGATAACGCGATCACTACTGCGCGCCGCAATGCGACGCTCAATGGCTATGACAGCATCTGTAAATTTGAAACGATCAATGCTTTTGATGCACTGAAGCAATGGGTGAAAGACGGCAAGCGGTATGACACAGTGATGCTCGATCCGCCCGCCTTTACAAAAAGCAGGGAGAATATTCAAAAGGCGGTTACCGGCTATAAAGAAATTAATCTGAGAGCCATGAAGCTGATCAAGCCCGGTGGCTTCCTGGTTACGGCCTCGTGTACCAATCTTGTTCCCCCGGAGATGTTCCTGGATACTATAGACGCAGCCGCCAAAGATGCCCGTCGCGTGCTGAGGCAGGTGGAGTGGCGCACACAGGCGTCAGACCACCCAATATTGCGCAACATACCCTCTACTCAATACCTGAAGTTTCTGATCGTGCAGGTACTATAAAAGTCGTAAGTCGTGGCGGAGCGAATGACAAACATGGGTTGAAATAATAAAAAGTAAAGCCGGCTGATTGAGCCGGCTTTTACTTTTATGAGTTATGTGCTGATTAAAGCTGATCGTAGATCGGAGCATCAACATTGCGGTAGATACCAAAGTACTGGTAGATCTTCCTGCGATAGCCTTTCTTCAGGTAAATGTCTGTATCAATATCGTCAGGGATAGTGATCCACGATGCACGCTTGCTGATAAGCCAGCGGTATACACATACTGTGTTCGATCCACGGCGGGTAAGCGCGTAAAACTGCAGGTGTTTCTGAGTGTAGCCGGATTTCAGCATAAAGTCGTCAGAGAATTCATCGTCGCAGATGCTGATGTGTGCCCTTGTTACCGGGTTCATCCAGCCATTCACTGCTACGCGGTTTGGGCCCGGAGTGCGGTATGCCCAGAATAACAAGGTCTTGTCGGTCCAGCCCCAGTTAATTAATTGGCCGTCCTGGTACTCGCCATCAGCCACAGTCACATACTGACCATCTTGAGGGATATACCAGCGAAAAACCCTCACAAGATCATCTTGCGCGAAGCTTTTTGTAGTAAATAAAATTGCTGCCAATACTGTTGTAACCAGGATGAGTGTTCTTTTCATGTTTGAGCTCTTTTTCAAAATTGCATCCAAAATACATAAAAATTTCGTTGCCCTGCAAATTATTAGGCCAATTTTTTTTTATTTCTCATTCAAAGATACTTCATTATTCCGTCAAATGCTGCATTTGGCGCGGATTTCACGCGTTCACACTGCTCTGCCACCCGGTAAAAAAATGTTTGGCCCATTACCTCACTTTCATGCGATCTTCTATAAAAATCATCAAAGAAGCTTAAAATGTTTCTATGCATCGGTCATTTGCGTTATTTAATCATCAATAGAAACAGAACTTATGTTTAATCCATTAATTATTAACTATATTTTCTTTCATTTTGGCTTTTTATGATGTCGGCGGGGCAGCAGGAGGGGCAAATGTGCAAGATGGTGGTACCTCGACTACAACTGATGCTATTTCATAGTGGAAAAAACGTTGCTGGTTAATTTATCTCCGGGCAATAGATATAAGGATACCGGGTTGATATAGCCGTGAGCGGTCGGGAAATAGCGAACTGCCAGCCCACCCGCAAATCATAAAAATAGAGTGACCTCACATCAACGTTCCGGATTATTAATGCCATTAATAAATTGCTCCTCAACAGCGCTGAACAGGTTGACCACGATCCTATTGTATTACCTTTTCGCTATCTTATTCTTGTTCAAATGCGTCGTTTGACGTAGTTTTGACCCCCTTTATGTCATCGTGGCAGGCAAAAAATATTTGCATGACTTTTGATACATATTTCATTGCAAATTGGCAAAGGGGATTTTTTTGTTTAAACAACATTTAGAATTTTTTTAAAATATTAAGATGATCGGTATTCTTTCAAAAATATTTGGTGGCAGCAAATCGGATAAAGACGTAAAAAAAATACAACCGGTTGTAGCCCAGATAAACCAGTTCTTTACCTCATACCAGACCCTGTCTAACGATGAGCTTCGTAACAAAACGCAGGAGTTTCGCGAACGCATACATGCCCACCTTGCCGACGTAGACAAGGAGATAGCAGATAAGAAAGCTGAAGCTGATGCGGACACCGATGACATTCAATCGCGTGAGCATATATACAACGAGGTAGACAAACTGGTGAAAGCGCGTGATGTGCTTATTGAAGAAGCGTTGCGCAGCATACTCCCGGAGGCTTTCGCGGTGGTCAAAGAGACCGCACGCAGGTTTAAGGATAATGAGGAAATGGTGGCTACGGCTACTGAGCTGGATAGGGAACTGGCCACTGAGAAAAGCCATATCCGCATTGAGGGCGAAAAATCGATCTACAAAAATACGTGGGATGCTGCAGGTATCAAGGTGACCTGGAACATGGTGCACTATGATGTGCAGCTGATAGGCGGCATTGTGCTGCACGATGGCAAAATATCGGAGATGGCTACTGGTGAGGGTAAAACACTTGTGTCTACCTTGCCCGCTTATCTCAATGCCCTCGCCGGAGAAGGAGTGCACATAGTTACCGTGAACGATTACCTGGCTCGTCGTGACCAGGAGTGGAACGGGCCGCTGTTTGAATGGCTGGGTCTTACTACAGATTGTATTGATAAGCATGAGCCAAACTCTCATGAACGCCGCATGGCATATCTTGCCGATATCACTTACGGAACGAATAATGAATTTGGTTTCGACTATCTGCGTGATAATATGGTGCATCATCCAGAAGAAATGGTGCAACGCAAACACCACTACGCAATGGTGGATGAGGTGGATAGCGTACTCATAGATGATGCGCGTACTCCGCTGATCATATCCGGGCCTATACCCAAGGGCGATGAGCAGCAGTTTCATGTCCTGAAACCCCGTATAGAAAAACTGCTGGAAGCACAGCGCCGCGTGGCCAACCAAAGTCTTACTGAAGCCAAAAAACTGATAGCCGAAGGCAAAACAGATAAGGATACCGGTGGATTATTCCTTTACCGTGCTTTCCGTGGTTTGCCTAAGAACAGCGCACTGATCAAATTCCTGAGCGAGGAAGGCAACAGGCAGTTATTACAGAAATCAGAGAACTACTATATAGGTGAGCAGAACCGCAATATGCCGAAGGTAGATGCGGAACTGTTTTTTGCCATTGATGAGAAGAATAACAGCGTAGACCTTACCGAAAAGGGTATTGCGCTGATAACCGGTGCCGGTGAAGATTCGAGCTTCTTTATATTGCCGGACATAGGCAGCGAGCTCGCAGAAATAGAGAAGCTGGCGGCAACACCCGAAGAGAAAACGCAACGTAAAGATGCGATGCTCCAGGACTATGCGATAAAAGCAGACCGTATCCACTCAGTACAGCAATTACTGAAGGCATATACACTCTTTGATAAAGACGTGGAGTATGTGGTAATGGACGGCAAGGTGAAAATAGTAGATGAGCAGACCGGCCGTATATTGGACGGACGCCGCTATAGCGACGGGCTGCACCAGGCCATTGAAGCAAAAGAAAATGTGCAGGTGGAGGCAGCAACGCAAACGTTCGCTACTGTGACCCTGCAGAACTACTTCCGTATGTTCCACAAGCTGGCTGGTATGACCGGTACAGCGGAAACAGAAGCAGGCGAGTTCTGGCAGATATACAAATTGGACGTTGTTACAATACCCACCAATATGCCGGTGACCCGCAGGGACCAGCAAGACCTTGTATACAAAACCAAGCGCGAAAAATATAAAGCGGTAATAGATGAGATAGAGGCGCTGCGAGGTGCAGGCCGCCCCGTGCTCGTAGGTACAACATCGGTGGAAGTGTCAGAATTGCTCGGCCGTATGTTGCAGCAGAAGAAGATACCACACAATGTACTTAATGCCAAGCAGCATGCACGTGAGGCCCAGATCGTGGCAGAAGCAGGTTTGCCGGGCAATGTGACCATTGCCACCAACATGGCCGGTCGTGGTACGGACATTAAATTGGGTGCAGGAGTAAAGGAAGCAGGTGGTCTTGCCATCATAGGTACGGAGCGCCATGAGAGCCGCCGTGTAGA
>CAINOM010000711.1 GCA_903851455.1 uncultured Bacteroidota bacterium
CATAGACAGCATCACTGTTTTGCGCGTTGATGTTGGTCTTCAACATGGTAAACAGCGAATCATTTACCTTATCTTTATTTTGTGCATAAGCGGAAAAGCTAAAGAATAATAGCCAGCACAAAAACGAATAATGAAGTTTAGATGGTTTCATGCGCAATTGTTTTTAGGGGTATCCCTATAAAATTACACAGAATTATCAAAAATTTGCAAATATGAAAGTAATCGTTTGGTTAATGTTCTTCGGAATGGTTGCCTCTCCGGCATTTTGCCAGGTGGTGGCGGTACAGAACAATCGAGGGAATGTCCTATACGTAGGTATGGAAAATCGACTGATCATCGCGGTTCAAAATGCTCCTTTGCATTCGATAGCCGTGACTACTGATAATGGGAAAATAGTTAAGGTTGAACCGGGAACCTATGAAATTACTCCGGACTCTCTGGGTTATGCGAAAATTGAAGTTTATAGAAAGACATGGAGCGGCGCCGTAAAGATCGGCAGAAGTGAATTCCAGGTAAAGCGGTTACCAGATCCGATACCTTATTTCACAAATAAATCCGGCGGAACTATCAGCGGGCCATTAGCACGGGCGCAAATTGCTCCCAGTGCGGCTATACACGGCGAATTCGGGGACGGTCCGGCGGTAATAATATCGTGTACCATTATTGTATTACGAGATGGAAAAACTTTTTTCTGTAAAACAATATCGAATGATCACGGAGTAAGATTTAGCGACAACGAGGAGACGCAAAAGATGATTGCAACCCTTCAAGATGGAGACAAATTATTCTTTACCGGAATAGTATGCCGTACATACACTGCGACAACTCAACTCCAGCCAATGGAGTTTTCAATTGGTGAAGAACAGAATAGTAAAGGTAACAAAGGTCTTAGGAATTGATCTAAGCCTCCTCTTTCTTCGGCACAGTCCCAAAAACAACATCCCACAGCACCGAGCTCACGCCAAAGCCTTTTTCCGGGGCTTTGTAGTGGTGCAGGTGGTGATTGCGCCAGAGGGCTTTCATGAACTTTGGCGGTGCAAAGGCATGTATGGCATAGTGCATAGAGCCATAACAGATATAGCCAAACAGGAAACCGGGGAAGAAGGACAACGCCTTCCAGCCCATCATAAAATACATAATGGAGACTATAATGACCGCAAGGATAAGGCTGGGCACCGGCGGCATGAAGAGGCGCTCTTTATCGCGCGGATATTCATGGTGCACACCATGCATGGTGTATACTATTTTTTTCGCGCGCGGACTCTCTACATAGATATGGAACAGGTACCTGTGCATAATGTACTCAAATAAGGTCCAAACCAGTGTTCCGGAGAGGAACAACAAAAATTCAGTCCACGGCGCGATGGCTTTGTGTGCTGCTCCGTAATACAGCATAAAGGCAATGACCGGAAAATACATAGTATAGACTACAACAGGATGTGTTTTGGTCATCATCTCCATGTAGTCATTTCTAAATAGCCTCGCCTGTCCTTTGTTCTTTATTTTGTCGAATTCCATAGCCTTGACAAAAATAATAAATTACTCATTTACGAAATTACTCGTCATTTAATTTTATCAGGTCGTCATCTTCTTCGTCGATAAGGAATGATATAGCATTGTTCTTTTTCTCAATTACTTTGTCCATCCACAGCAGAAGGGCCGGTAATAACACCAAGTTGGTAATCATAGCCAGCAACAGTGTGATGGAAGTAAGGTAACCAAGCGCCTTAGTGCCGTCGAACTGAGACATTACAAAAACACCAAATCCGGCGGTAAGTATCAGAGAAGTATATATGATGCTTAGTCCTGTATCGTGAATAGTTCTGTGCACAGTATCGGCTATACTATCATCGTGCCGCGCCAGTTCCTGTTTGAAATTGACAAGGAACCGGATCGTGACATCGATGGTAATACCCAGCGCAACGCTGAATACAAGCACCGTTGACGGTTTGATACGGATGCCTACCCACCCCATAAGACCGGCAGTAATAAGCAATGGAACAATATTTACTACGATGGAAATGAGTAATATTCTCCACGAACGGAACAGCAGCACCATGCAGCCGAAGATGATAAGGAATGCCAGGATGAGGCTGTCCCTGAGGCTGTTGACGATAAATTTGCTGCCTTCGAGGAAGGTAATGCTGGTGCCAGTGTAAGTGATGTTGTACTTATTGCTGTCAAAAATGCGGTTGACAGCAGGCCTGATGCTGTCCATAAGCACTGGCAGGCGGCGAGAACCGATATCGGCCATACCCACACTGATACGCGCCTTTTGCTTTACGCTGTCTACAAACGAATGCAGCAGCCTGTTGAACATGGTATTGTTATCGCCCTTGTTGGTGCGCAGGTACGGCAGTATGAAGGCGGCCTGGAGCATGTCCCCGGGCACCTCATAGTTGGCCGTATCACCACCAAAATAGGCCTGGTTAGCAAATTTTACCCCTTCTGTAATGGCCAGCGGATGCCCTATTTCGGGATATTGCTGCAGGTATTGCGTGAGTTGGTCAATTTTGCCCAGTGCTTCCAGCGACAGCACACCATTTTTCCTCTTGGTATCTACCACTATTTCCAGTGGCATTACACCGCGGAAATTGCTTTCAAAGAACTTAAGATCTACATATACCTTGTCCGATTTAGGCAGGTCATCTACTATGTGTGCATCATTCTTCAGCTTAGAAAGGCCTATTGCCGAAAAAACACAGATGGCAATAGTGAAACTGTATATCCATACCCGGTGACCGAAAACCCAGTCGGTGATGCGGGTAAGCAGATTGGTGATCCATTTTTTCTCCAGGTAGCTGGTATGCTTCGTCTTGGGCGGCGGCAGGAAGCTAAAGAATGCAGGAATAAATACCAGCGATATGAAAAATAATCCAAGAATGTTGATGCCCGCAACCAGGCCGAACTCCTTTAGCAGCGTGCTCTTTGTGAAGAAGAAGACCCCGAAACCTATGGCGGCAGTAAGATTGGTGAAGAAGGTAACAATACCCATCCTGTCTACCATGCGCAGCAGCGACTTCATCTTATTGGGGTTCTTGTGGTACTCGTAGTGGTAGCGGTTGAGCAGGTATACACAGTTTGGGATGCCGATCACCACTACCAGCGGTGGTATGAGCGCGGTAAGAATAGTGATCTTGTAACCCAGCAATACGATGGTACCCATAGACCAAACAACGCCTATTGCCACCACAAGCATAGAAGACAACACAGCGGTCAACGCCCTGAAGAACAGCACCAGGATGACCGCCGTAAGTACAAATGAGAGAATGAGGAACAGCCTCATTTCCGACTGCACTTTCATGGCCATCTCCGTACGTATCAGCGGCAGGCCGGAATAGTGCATTTCCGTATTGTGCGCTTTGCCGAAGGCGTCACCAAGCGCCAGTATCTCATTGATCACTCCTGCCCGGTCCTTAGAGTTCAGCACAGTCTTATCTATGCGCACGGCCATCATATAGGCTTCTGTGGCAGGATTGTAGAGGAAGCCACGGTAAAATGGCAGGTTCAGGAAGGTCTGTTTTATGCTATCGGTATTCGCAAATGGTGGATCGCCGGCAATAGGGGAAACCTTTAATTTTTGAGTAACTGTATCCTTGAGCAGTGTAATGGCGCCGGGTATGCTCAGTACATTCTCCACGGAGTGAACCTTGGCTACTTGTTTCGCCAGTACTGCATAGTCGTTAAAAAAGCCCGTGGAGAAAAAATCTTTGGTTTGTACACCAATAACCATCAGGTTACCATCCTCGCCAAACTGCTTGCGGAAATTCTGGTATTCTACATATTTGGGGTTGTCGGTAGGTACCGCACTGGTAAATTCATAGCTTATTTTTACCTGTGACGCGAAATAACCCATTATCGCAGTGCTGGCCAATAGCGTTATCAGCAACGCAATGCGGTATTTTATTATAAAAGCAGCTATTTTATGCCACATGAAGCATAAGTGTCGTTAAGAGGGTAAAAGTAAGAAAAAGCAGGGTAAACCTAGCCCCCATAACGCCTTAAATCACAATATCGTGCCAAATTCTACGTAACTGTGCATGGTTATCTGGCAAACTGCCGTGTGCCCGGCAGTTTTTAGTTTGCTGACCTGCTCTTTTTGGGCTTCAGATAGTCTTTATAGTTTTGCCTAATCCACATTTTCAGCTCCAGGTCGGTAGCGGTCCGGGCAAATTTATATTCCATAGGGTAGGCGTTCATGAAAATGGCCAGGCTGTCGCCGGAAAAACCGGTAAGGGCGCCGGTGAGCTCAGGTGTGTAACGGGTATCTATGTATTTCTGCTCCTGGTCTTTTTGAAAATTTTCTTTGAATTTCTTATTCTGCTTGTAGCTTTTGGACATGCGCTGCACCGGGCCACCTATAAGCCCGGAGATCCCGCCGCCATTGGCACTGCTGAAACCGACCTTCACGGGTTTCTTGTTCAGCTCTGTACTGTAGCGCATCGCCATTTCTGCAGAGTCTTTCTGATAGGGCGTATAGTCGGGATGCAGTACGTATTCCTGGAGGTTAACGCTCAGCGGAAACAAGGACACGCGAAGCACACTGTCGGTAGTAGCAAGTCTTTGTACGGTATGATACCCAATGAATGAATAAGAAATTACATCGCCATTTTTTGCGGCCAATGTATAGATACCCCGTTCGTCTGTTGCGGTAGACTGTGAGTTGGCATTATCAACGACATTCACCAGGTAGAGCGGCTGCTGTGTCTCTCCATCCACAACAATACCCCTCAGCGTCTGGCCAGAAACACTAAAGACTATCAGTAAAGTAATGCAGGTAAGTAATGCTCCTCGCAAATCAAATAATATATTATGTAAAACTAATCAATGGAACGGAGCAAACTGATACAGTAAATACGTTTTGGGAATACTTTAAGAAACGGGTCAGATCTGAGCATACAGTAACATTACTCGAGTACAAACGCTCCCCTGTCTGCAACAGCATAAACTCGTAACCCGGCATTTGTCCCATCCTTTATAAATTGCTCCCGCTGCCGTGCGTTAAGCTTGTTGCCGAGGATCACTGTTGAGGGTGAAAAAATGTGCTTCAGTTTTTCTGCGTCCTGTTGCCCTTCACAGTTAACAACCAGGTAATCCACCGGGAAGGCAGCGCCGACATCGATCGGTCCATTGAGTATCAGCAGTGATTTTCCATTTATATAAGTAAGCTCGTTCCCTTCTTCGTTTTCCTGCTGCCACGCGCGCCTGGCGATATGCACAGGCCTGGTGACGTAATCAATTTTTTTACCGGTAGTTGTGTCGCCGGGCAAAATGCGATAAGTGTTTCCATTTATCAACTCTACATGCGCAGTCTTCTTGCAGTTGTAGACCACGAGCAGGTGCTGGCGCAGTCGAATCCATTCATCATTACAAAACGACATCAGCAATACACTACCGGCTATCAGTCCCGTGAATAAGGCTGCTTTCTCTTTCTTCAGAAAGAATCGTGCGAAGCCCGTGATGACCAGGTAGAGCACAAGCAGCTCAAAGCCGGTAAGCATAAGGAAGTGAAAAGATAAGGGGTTGAGGCTTTGGAGCCATACCACGATCTTGTCGAATACTGTAACAACCCATACAATGACGATACCAATACCCTTTGCCATCACCGGGATAAAGCTCAATACAATAAGTACAATACCTGCTATCAGCACAAACCCCATGAACAAGTATGCCGCAGCATTGGCAACGATAAACAGCAAGGGAAACATGTGGAAGTAGTATACGACCAGTGGTGCGGTCAATATCTCTGCAGCAATACTGGCAGCAACTGTTGCCCAGAGTACTTTCGCGATTTTGTTTACCGGCGATAGCCATTTATAAACCGGCCGGTAAAATAGTATCAATGATAAGACGGCTACAAATGACAGCTGGAAACCAACGGAGAACAGCCACATAGGCTGCGCGCACAGCAGCAGGAAGGCAGTGGCCAACAGCTGGTTGAGCCCGTTGCCACGCTGCTGAAGCATCACGGAGAACGCCAGCAATGAGAACATGATAGCAGCCCTTACAGCCGATGGTGGGGCACCCGCCATTACCACATAGAACCACACCAGCGGGAGCGCAATGGCGTACTTAACCCACAGGTGTTTCTTATGTCGCATCCAAAAAAGCAGTGCGGAGATAACCACGAAAAAAATAGACACATTGCCTCCCGAAATAGCAATGATGTGAATGATGCCCGTCTCAGAATAGGATCGCAGGAGATCTTCATCCAGGTTTACCTCATCTCCGAGCAGCATGGCTTGTATCAGGCCTTTCGTCTTTTTATCGGTGATATATCTGTCCAGTTGCTGCATGCACCAGTCGTGCGCACGATCTGCTATGCCGGCGTCCTGCGGATTGCCGGCGGCATAGAGGCGAACATCATCGGGTGAGCAGAATTGCTGGTACACCAGTCCATTGCGCCTGCAATAAGTGGCGTAGTCAAATTCAAAAGGGTTTCCTGCATTTTTAATTGGCTGCCATTCTCCCGGCACTAGTATGGTATCACCCTTATGCAGCA
>CAINOM010000712.1 GCA_903851455.1 uncultured Bacteroidota bacterium
CGATCTAACTCCACTAATCCCGATGACGCTGTCGTAAGCACTGGCTCTGAGGATTGGGGCATTACACAGCTAAATACAGATCGGAATAACCTGCTCTTTATCCAGGACTCTTCGCTGGCGCATGCGTACCTTAATGAATTCAACATGATGTGGGGCGATACTGGTGCCGCTCCTAATACAACGCTTTCCAAATTCGGTCCTTACAAGACAGACCTCGGTGCACACATCTTTCATATCGGGGGCAAGCTCGTAGAGCTCTATTTCAGCCCGTCGGATGCTACCGACAGCCACATCCAGTCGGCCATCAATTCAGCGAATACCGACCTGTATTTTGGAGTTTATGACTTCACAGTGGCTGCAGATGCTAACGCAATAGTAGCACGCAAGACCGCAGGAGTATACACTGCCGGTATTGTGGACCAATACAGCAATACAGGTGCAGCCTACCCAATTCTTACCGGTGGGCTGGGTTCAAGTCTGATCACTTATGCCAGTTCTTCCCTTGTCTATCATCACAAGATGGTCATAGTAGATCCGTCTAACTCATGTTCCGATCCGCAGGTGCTTACCGGCTCGCACAACTGGACAACATCTGCCAATACAAAGAACGATGAGAATACCCTCATCATTCACAACGATACGATCGCCAATATATACTACCAGGCATTCTATGCAGATTACAATGCCCTGGGTGGGTCGCTTACCGCAATTGCACCATGTATTACCGTAGGTTGCGGCTCACCGATCGGCCTGTTTGCAACAACTATAACAGCCTCCTCTGCATTGCTGAACTGGGGCACTGTATCAGGGGCCATCAGCTACACAATTCAATACCGGCAGGTAGGTACCTCTACCTGGAGCACAACTACAAGCGCGGCTGATACCATTACAGTTTCAGGGTTAACAGCATCCACTAATTACGAATTCCAGGTATCCGCTACCTGTGCTTCTGGTTCGGGTTCTTATAGTTCAACTTCCGATTTTACAACACTTGCCCCACCTTGTTCGGTGCCTACGGGTTTGTCCGCGACTGGTATTACCTCGGCTTCTGCCACACTGATTTGGGACGCGGTTTCAGGAGCGGTAAGCTATAGCATTCAATACCGCCCTGTGGGTACCTCCATTTGGAGCACTACCACTTCCGCGGTAAACTCAGTTACTATTTCGGGCCTCACCCCCGGAACAGCTTATGAGTTCCAGGTAGAGGTAGGTTGTGCCAGTGGCACCAGCGGTTTTAGTGGTTCTTCCATATTCACGACGCTGGCCGTAACTTGTCCGTTGCCCACCGGCTTATCTGCGTCAAGTATTACCATGACATCCGCACAGTTAAATTGGTCTGCAGCCGCTGGCGCAGGTAGTTATAGCATTTCCTATCGTCCCGTCGGTACCTCCGGTTGGAGTTATTCCACCGCTGCGGGTACTTCTGTTGTCGTTACCGGCCTTGTTTCTGCTACCAGTTATGAATTCCAGGTCCAGAGCATTTGTTCGGCAACAGACTCCAGCGGTTATACCAGTTCCGCACTGTTCACTACACTGGGCCTTTCCTGCGCCACACCTATCGGTTTGACGTCTGCTGTTACTGCCACTACGGCCACTCTTAGCTGGACTGCTGTTACAGGTGCAGTAAGCTATCATATCAACTATCATGTCAGTGGGGCTCCCGGCTGGAGCACAGTTACTTCGTTCACTAATTCAGTTACCCTTACCTTGCTTCCCCCGGCAACTCACCTTCAGTTCGAGGTGCAGTCCGTTTGCTCTTCCGTCTCTTCAGATACCAGCACTTTTAGTACGATCGCTGATTTTACTACAGCTGCAACAACCGGCTTGCCTGTTACATCGCTCCTGGAAAACAGCTTTGTTATTTATCCCAACCCCGTAACGCAGGATGCGGCCATTTCTTATTCGCTGATCTCATCCTCCGAAGTGAGCGTAACTGTTTACGATCTGGTAGGGCATGAGATAAACAAAGTAGTAGCGGCTGAACCGCAGGTCGCAGGAAAACATAGCTATACTATTCAAATCGCTACCCCCGGTGTCTATTTCATAAAACTGACCTGCGGCGGAGAATCCACCGTAAGAAAAGTGATCAAGCTCTAGCGTGCTTTTTTATATTGTTGGCGAGCAAATTGTCATTTAGCGGCGCATTGCGTACTTTTAAGGCCACTTTTAGCTGAATAATAAACTTAAATCTGGCCTTATGAAGATCGTCTACGCATTTCTAATTTTCTTGCTTTCCCAAACCGCGAACGCCCAGGATTACTGCAAGCAGGTAAAGAAGGAATCATCGCCGGACGGGTATACGCTCAACTTCATTTCTCCATACAGCGAGAAGAAGCTGCCGTCCATAAGGGTAACCCGTAATGTAGACTTCAATCCGGAGGACGATGGCTATGACAATTTCTATGTTATTTTCCGGATCGTTGGTGGCAGCGTTGAGGGTATTTTTACAAAGATGCCTGACGGATCCACGTCGGAAAAGAAGGAGAATAATATGAAGGTTGAGTTCGATGATAAAACGGTAATGTCCATGGACACAGTGCGCATCAATCATGACTTGACAGATGATAAAGCGGAAGTGATCAGGACAGCCTTCTTTTCGCTAAGTGATGACAACATCAAAAACTTTATGACGAAGAAGATCGTCAGGTTTGAGTTAGCGGGCTACGAACGGACGTTCTCTGCTGACAGTGCCAATGCACTGATGCATTATATAAAATGTATTAAGGCTGCCCGATAGCATTGGTCAGCAACTATCAAAGATGCGGACATCATCTCCCAGCCGCCGCTGGTATACTCCTTCGTGAAGCGAAATATAGTTCCGGATATCTGCATAGGGTACATAGAGAAATGAGCTTTCTAGAGTATGACTTTGACAGCGATCAGCCCATGTTAGTTTGTTGTCTCTATCTCTATATCATAACTGTCCAGCAGTCCGCTGATGCCGGACAATGAAAATCGTGCTTTCTTTATTTTATTGATAGCCGGGTCTATCGAATAATTGGACGATGTGCGGAAGTCGGCCTTTTCCAGTATTGTATGGTCGAACGATGCTCCCGAGAAATCACAGTTTTCAAAGATGGCGCCTGTAAGATCGCATTGAGCAAAATCCGCCTCGAGCAGCTGTACGTGTTTGAAGACTGTATTCTTTATTTTGGCCTGGTAAAATGACGAGTGTTGCAGCGCACAATTTTCGAAACTGAACGCCAAAGCAAATTTGTTGCAGTCATTAAAGTGCAGCCCCAGCATTTTACAACCCGTAAATTTCACGTCCCGGAAGGCTGTTTTTGTCAGCATAGCCATGCTAAGATTGCAGGAATTAAATTCACACTCCCAGAAGATGATCTCCGAAAGATCAGAATTGGAAAAATCACA
>CAINOM010000713.1 GCA_903851455.1 uncultured Bacteroidota bacterium
GTAACATTTACCAAAAAAAATTCTTCAATGCTGGCGCGGGTTTCAGGCACTTTTCTGTTATAAATTTAATCGTAATGTCATTTTACTGTCACAGTAAAAATTATGAATTAAAATGAAAAAAAATCCGGCAAACAAAATTCAAATTCCAAATCACAAACACCAAACTCCAAACTCAATAGCCAAAAAACTAAGACAACACACACCGGTGTGGTACGTCTTTGTACTTTGGAGTTTCATCTTTGGAATTTCATACAGGCCCTGGATTTTGGTTTTTAACCCTTTGGAATTTTCGTCAGATGCTTCCTGTTCGTCCCCCATCGACGGGAATTGATGTTCCGTTAACATAGGCTGCAGCCGGACTGGCAAGAAAGGCTACCATCGCTGCTATCTCTTCCGGCTTGCCAAACCTGCGTGCCGGCACTTCCTCCATCATCTCCTTTTCAACCTCCTCAACTGTCTTACCGGTCTTCGCAGATTTATTTCCCAGTATAGTTGCCAGCCGCTCGGTGGATGTAGCGCCGGGCAACACATTGTTAACGGTTATGCCAAACTGCCCCAGCTCATTGGCCATGGTCTTCGCCCATGATGCCACAGCGCCACGTATGGTGTTGGATACGCCGAGGTCTTTAAGTGGGATCTTTACCGAAGTAGAGATGACATTGATCACACGCCCATAACTTTCACGCTTCATGCCTTCCATCACCAGCAGCGTGATAATGTGGTTGCAGATAAGGTGCTGGTTAAATGCCGCTAAAAACTCTTCCGGCTTTGCTTTGCTGGCCGGGCCGCCTGCGGGACCACCGCTGTTATTTACGAGTATATGCACGGTATTGCCCTTCACGAACTCTGCAACAACTGCACGCACGGCATCCGGGTTTGAATAATCGGCAATAAGATAGCTATGTGCCTGTCCGGCATTGGTGGACAGTGTTTCTACCGCCGCCTTTAGTTTCTCTTCATTGCGCGAGATCAGTACGCAGCGCGCGCCAAGCGAAGCTAATGCCTGCGCAGAGGCCAGTCCTATTCCCTGTGTACTGCCGCCAATGAGGGCGGTCTTTCCATTAAGATCCAGTGAAAGCATGATGGGGCAAAAGTAAAGAGGAAAAGCGAAGTTTAAATCCTTTCCGCCTGTATATTACCCGTTCTTGGCGTAAATCTCACACGTATAGTCGAATAGACCCTTGCCGGCTGACCGCTTTGTTTACCGGGCTTCCAGTGCGGCATGCTTTTGAGCACTCTATATACCTCTGCCCTGCACCCTACATCGATGCCTGATACAACGAATGGATCGCTTATACTACCGTCTTCATTTACAACGAAGCGGACGATACCCTCTTCAAATGGTTCTTTGCAATGAAAATTATCGGTGAAATAACTTCTCAGGCTGTATTCCGGATAAGGCGGCTGGTCAATATTGGTGTATACCACCCGTTCTGCAGGTTTCTTTTTATCCGGTAACACTGGCCCTTTCTTCTCCAGCGTGAACGTGATGGGCATCATCTTCCATACTTTTACCCGCGATCCGTTGTGCATACCGGCCTTCCACTCAGGCATCGCCTTAATAACGCTCAGAGCTTCTTCATCGCATCCGCCACCAATCCCTTTTTCAACCCTCGCATTACTAATGCTGCCATTTTCTTTCACAATAAATTTCACGATCACCCGCCCCTGTATGTTCGCATTATAAGCCGAATCCGGGTACTGTAAATGATCGACCAGGTATTTGCCAATATCATAGCCCGGCTCAGGCATTTGTTCTGCGTAAGCGTACACAGAGTCGGAATTCTTTTTATCGCTCTGCGCGAGAACGTTCAAAGAAAACAACAGGCAAAGAAGTAATAAAGCAGTCCTCATTTTATAAATGTTAAGATTACTTATTCCGGAAAGAATCCGTGGGACTATTCCCAGTGAATGTTTATCGGCAAGGTAAACGATATTTTCACCGGTTTGCCCTCCTGCATACCCGGCTTTACCTTCGGCATCAGTTTCATCACCCGAAGTATTTCGCCCTCCAGTTCCTTCCCCTTCTGTACCTCGCAATTGCTTATTGATCCATCTTCATTGACGACAAACTTCACAACGATCCGGCCCACGACACTACCTTTTGCTGTGTCCGGGTAATGAAAATTTTTCAGGAAACATTCCAGAAATTCCGGGCCGGCCACAGATATCGGCTCTGGGTTTGCTGCGCTTGCGAGCGGCCCTGGCTGTCCAAAGGACGCTAGGGTAAGCAACAGCATTGCGAACGACAATATATATTTCATCATGTAAAGAAAGTCAAAATACCACGCTTGCGCAACCAAAAAGGGCCATCTCCGAGAGACAGCCCTATTGTTGATTTTGTTACCTCTTATCTTACCAGTGTTACATCGCCTCTTTCTTCCACGGTATTACCACCACAATCATACTTGATATAGTAGTAGTAAACGCCCATGTCCTGCGGCACACCGTTCATAAAGCCATCCCATGACGGATTAGAATTAGCGCTTTCGAATACTGTTTGTCCCCAGCGGTTTACGATACGGAACTCGTGGAAATTGTGATAGCCATTGAATATCGGGCGGAAGCGGTCATTATAACCATCGCCATTCGGTGTGAATGCTGTCGGGAATAACACAGTGCAGCATGCATCCGGGTTCAACTGCTGGTCATACATTGCATAGCAGCCAAAAGGATCCGTTACTGTAAGGATCACATCGGTCCTTCCCTGCTCTACTTTACCCCAGATCACCGGCTTATTGTTGTTGTTGAAAGCATGTTCTGGCTGCCATAGATAACCATAGTTAGGGTCCTGGTGCCGTGCCGAGAATAAGATGCTGTCTTCAAGACACAATGCTCCTGTATGCTTCGGCAGCGCTGTGAAGTAAGCATCGGGCTTAGGATGTACTGTGATACTGTCAAAAGTAGGATCAGACATACAGCCTTCCAGCGTGCTTGTCTGAACGGTAATGATGTGCCTTCCCGAATCGTTCCAACTGATGCTGAATGGTCCGCCGCTGTTTGAGTTAGCAGCAACGATATTGAGCGCAGTGCTGTTGTTCAGCGGCGTACCGTCTATCAGCCAGGTGAAGTTTGCTGCATTCGAAGACTGTTCAGACAAAGACAGGTTAACTGTATCGCCTGCACAGATATCTGGTTTACAGTATCCATGCGCATTTGGCTGAGGAATAACCTTTACGCTGAACGTATCTGTAGTAGCACACTGGCCGTTAAGATTACTGATAGTGAGGTACCCAACATTATAAGTCGTCGTCGCAGCATCAAATTTCACCTCAACTGAAGGATCATAGATCGTTGTACCGTTTGTAGCGGAAGCGCCAAGTGGTAACTGCCATAAATAATCCGGAGCTACGAGCACGGATCCGCCTGTCAGGTTGAAGGACATCATGATAGAATCATGCTGGCATACCCAGTTCCTGTATATGATATCAAACTTAGGCGTTGGCACGATTACGACCTTGATCGGCGCCTGCGGGCTTTCGCATCCGTTTACCACCTGGCTCACATCCCAGGTTGTACCCAAGGGATAAGTACCTGTAGCTGTAGAAGGCGTAGGTGCTCCTGAAAGCGCAGAGCCTGAAGCCGTATACCATTTCAATGCAGAACCTGCAGCGCTGTCCACTTCATAATTCAGCGGAAGTATAAAGCCATCAAAGAACTGGCAGTAGGTAGTATCATGAGTGATCGGCGCAGCAGGCTGCGGGATAATAGTAATAATATCCGTCGCGCTGTCGCTCACACAACCGAAAGCACTTGTCTGAGTTACAAAATAAGAGGTTGAACCAGGGAGACTGGTTATAGGTGTAGGAGGCGTACTCATGCCCCCCGTTACGCCAGGTCCATACCACAACAGGCTGGTTCCTGTAGCAGATACCGGCCCTGCCGTTGCAAACTGGCAATAAGTGAACGGCGCAGTAGGAACCGGTGGCGCTGGTTTTGGATGTACCGTAACCAGTGTCGTCATGAAACAACCCGTCGGTAAGGTATAGGTAATGGTCGCATTACCTGCCGCACCTCCGCTGACAACACCCGTTACCGCGTTCACAGTAATGTATGCAGAACTGCTGCTCCACACGCCGCCCGGTAGTGCATCGGCCAAAGTGGTTGTGAAATTCTGGCACATGTCCATCACACCCGTGATGGGTGACGTTGGATTTACCGTTACTACAGTGCTTACATAGCAGCCACCGGCAGACGTATAGGTAATATTGGTTGTACCGGCGGACACGCCGCTCACGACTCCTGTACCTGCACCTATCGTGGCAACACTGGTAAGGCTGCTCGTCCACGTACCGCCACCACCAGCGCCCGGATCAGACAACGAAGTAGTGTTGCCCATGCAAACTGTTTTGGTGCCCGCTATAGGAGAAAGAACAACTATGTTCACTACTGTTGTAGTGGTGCAACCTGCCGGAGTCGTATAAGTAATAGTACTTGTTCCAGCGCTTACTCCCGTAAGCAGACCACTGGACAGGCCAATCGTGGCCACGCCTGTGGAACTACTGATCCAGGTACCCCCCGCCGTAATATCAGCCAATGTAGATGATCCGCCAACACATAACGTAGTTGTACCCGTTATCGGCGGAGCAATATTTATCGTTACTATGTGGGTCGATGTACAAGGACCATTCGTATAAGAAATAATAGCTGTACCACCTGAAACGCTGGTTACAAGGCCAGTGGCATCAACCGTTGCAACTCCCGGGGACCCGCTGCTCCAGGTACCGCCTGCAGTAGCATCGGTCAGAGCAATAGTACCGCCAAGACAAACCGAAGATGGCCCGGTAATACTACCTGTGGCACCACCTGTGACCGGGCCCACTGTAATAAAAGCCTTTGTTGTATCCTGGCAACCAACCGCAGCAGCCTCATAGGTAGTGGTTACTGTTGGCGTCACGATTATTGACGTACCCGAACCAAGATAACCGCCTGTCGTTGTGTTATACCAATAAACAGCAGAAGCAGCATAAGGTATAGGTGCATAAGGTATTGATGCCACGGCATAGGTACCGCCCGATGGCGTGAAGCGCCAGGCCTCATTTGTTGCATTCCAGTTAGACGGATAGTCTCTGCCTGGCGCAGTAGTGCAGGAAGAACCCGATGTGTTTACAACCCCAACTTCGGCATATCCGCCGTTCCATGAGGTACAGAAGGTATGATGACCAATGTGTACTTCAGCAATGTTTGTGCCTTCGTAGAGGATTATCTGTGTAGTCACCCATTGTGATGTGCAGGAGAACATAGCCGTACCGCACCAAGTGCACTCAAACTTCCTGTTTGGGGCTACACCAACGGTAGAATACATGATGGTTCCGCCTGCAGGAATGTATATATCGCACCAGGGGCCGGCTATCAGGTTCTCTATATCACTGGCTCCTGATGATGACGCGCTGGCAAGGGGCGAACTGATCTGCCACGTATTAAAAGCCAACGCATTGGACAGGTCGAAGCCTATTTCGCCGTTTGAGCCAATAAGACATTGGGTGTAGGGCGTACCATAAAAGTTGAACGTAAAGCCGATCGGGATAACGTCCGACCAGTCATCGTCCCCGGTAAGGCCGGATGATATAGGAGTAAGGCCGGTAAGGGTAGCCGTAAGGGTATAACTCGTACAGCTTGACAGGGACGAAATCGTCACCTGGGCAAAACTATTGCCCACAAATGTCATCAGGATCGCGAGCGTCAGGTAGATCTTTTTCATTTCTTTCTAATTATAGTATCAAAAATATTGCCAAAATTTACTCCACTTCAAAAAGCGTCTTTAAGGCTGGCAATAACCGCAAAGTTATCAATAATCACTTATTTGTTATTGCCAATCTTATATTTGCTCAAACGCATTAAAACAATTCTTCACTTTTACCTTATCAGGGTCACATTTCCATGCTTCTCAAACGTACGCCCGGAGCTGGTAACCGCCTGCACCTGGTATATGAACACACCCATTGGCTGCGGTACCCCATTGTAAGTACCATCCCAGCCTTTACTGATGTCGGAAGTTTCGAAGACCATCACGCCCCAGCGATCCCATATCCGGAAATAATTTAACGTCGCAATTCCCTTTATCAGGATCTTGAACTCGCCATTAGGTCCGCTGCCGGGTGAGAATGCGTTAGGCAATGCCAGCAGCGACTCCGCACTTACGTCTATATTTATCGAATCCCTGGTGAAGCATCCCTGCGAGGTCTGACCATAAAGTATATACTTGGTGCTGATCTCAGGAGACGCTACCGGGTTAGAGATATATGGATTCGTCAGGCCACCCGGCGGCGTCCACATAAATGAAGAGCAGTTCGTCAGCGGGTTCAATTGATACGTTTCGCCCGGATAGAGCGTTACTGAATCCCCCAGGTTGATGACCGCTGCGGGATACACAGATACCTGGGCCTCAGCTGTATCCGTACATCCGTACTGATTGCTGGCAACCAAGGTATAATGTACACCGTTCTCCGGATGCACGATCACCACCGGGATAGTAGTGCTGTTCAGGTATAAAGACGGCGACCAGCGATAGGTAGCTGACAGATCAAGATCGTGACCACTAAGTATCACGGTGTCGTGCGGGCATACCGAAGTATCAGCCGGGGTGATCCAAACTGTTGGTTTCGGATTCACGGTCACCTTGATTGAATCCAGCGGGCCGGTACATCCGTTCACTGTTTCTGTCACAAAGAACCACATTACGGTGTCTCTTGCTGTGGGCGGTGTTGGCGGTACTGGCGAACCTATACCATGTGCTGTATCAGTCGGGTACCACAAAATGTTATATCCTCCAGCCATCAGTGGCGCAGCTAGGTAATTCTGGCAGTAAGTGAGCCAGGTAACCATTGGCGGGCCAGGAGTCTGCACCACTACTACAGTATCATTTACCGTATTCGTACACCCATTCAGCGTAGCCGTAACCTGGTATACTCCACCGTATTCAAGGATCACCGTATCACGTTGAGGGTTTGGATTTCCTGAGGTGAATACATAAGGCCCCGTCCAGCTATAAGTACTACCCGGAGGTGCAACGGCATGCAGGAATAAAGTATCGGTTGTGCCTGTACACACAGGGCTGTTGCTGGTTGCCGTCAGCGCCGGTGTTGCGGCAATGCTTACCGATATCACG
Source organism: uncultured Bacteroidota bacterium (assembly GCA_903851455.1). GTDB lineage: Bacteria > Bacteroidota > Bacteroidia > Chitinophagales > Chitinophagaceae > Nemorincola. The sequence continues at coordinate 7,109 of CAINOM010000713.1, forward strand.
GCGAAATTGGAACATACGCCATTGCTTACAGTCACGGTATACTGACCGATGGCAGCAGGCGTTACATTATAAATAACCGGGTTTTGAAGTGTAGACGTAAATGAGTTAGGTCCACTCCAGTTAAAGGTTACCCCTGCCGTTCCATCTGTTGCAAACAGGGTCAAAGTATCGCCCTGGCAAATGCTCGGCAAGCCGGGAGAATTGCTGCTGGCTATAGGCGCTGCCGGAGTAGAATCAACCTCTACATAGATGGTAGCCATTGCCGATGGACAGCCATTCAACGTTGCGATCACCGAATACGTGCCCGTTGCCAGTGTTGTTGCAGGGTTGATCGTTGGGTTCTGCAAAGCCGATGTGAAACCATTTGGCCCGTTCCAGGAATAAGTAGACCCTGGCGCACTCGACGCCGTAAATACGAGCGGGTTGCCGGAGCATATCGGAGCATTGCTGGTAAGGTCAGGCGCATTCGGTGTCTGGTTGATCAACACAGTGGTGGTAGTGAATGAACTGCACATACCTAAAACAGCTGTCAGGGTATAGATACCCGATGCTGCGGTCGTTACTGGTGTGATGCTTGGATTTTGCAAAGTAGACGCAAACAGGTTCGGCCCGGACCATACAAAGCCGACTCCGGCCGTACCATCGCTTGATGTGAGATTCAGGGTATTACCCGAGCAAACAGGGCTGTTGCTTGCTGCTACAGGAGTCACCGGTGTCGAGTCTACAATCACCGATAAGAGCGACATTGGGGAAGGACATCCTGCCAGTGTGGCAACGACCGAATAAATACCTGTAGCCAAAGTTGTTGCCGGGTTGATGATCGGATTTTGCAAGGAAGAAGTAAAGCCGTTCGGTCCGCCCCAGCTATAAGTAGAGCCGGCTGTCGTCGTTGCAGTAAGATCAAGTGCGGTACCGGAACAGATAGGTGAATTACTACCCAACGTCGGCGCAGGCGGCGTTTGATGGATCACCACCAAAGTAGTATTTGAAGAATGGCACATGCCCAGCGTAACCGTCACTGTATACACGCCCGAAGAAGCGGTAGTAACCGGCGAAATATTCGGGTTCTGCAAAGTTGATGAGAATGCAGGCGGTCCGGACCAGCTATAAGAGACACCAGCGGTGGCGTCACTTGAGCTAAGCGACAAAGTGTTGCCCGAACATACCGGCGAGTTGCTGGTAGCAGCCGGTATCGTTGGCGTCGAATCAATAACCACATTCACGGAAGCGCTGTCGATACAGCCGTTCCATGCCGTATGCACCCAATAAGTGCCTGAGCTTTCAACAGCTACTCCGCCTATGGTAGGATTTTGGAGGCCTGAAGTAAACCCTGCCGGACCGGTCCAGCTAAATGTTTCCCCAAGGGAGTCAGGGTTAGCAAAAAGATCAAGTGTATTCTGCGAACAGATTGGCGCATTGCTGGTCGCGACAACTACTGGCAAAGGCTTAATGACCACATGTGTAAAGGCAGTATCACTTGAACCGCCCACTGTCTTTATTACGTATACAATACCGGTGTCCGCCCATGTAGATGGGTAGATATTGAGGAACTGACCTGTTCCTAATATTGGACCGCCAAGGCCTGGGCCAAACCAGGTATAAGTTGCACCCGTTGAATCTCCGTGCGCAGCAAGCTTCACCGTATCACCAAGGCAAGGTGAATTGCTGCTGGCGCTAAAGCAGGTAATCACGGTTAGGAAAAACGGAGGAAAATGATTGCAGGAGGCTGTATCGGAAGGAGTGATCGTATAAGTGGTGGTGCCCGGCAATGCGAGTACGTTTA
>CAINOM010000714.1 GCA_903851455.1 uncultured Bacteroidota bacterium
GGACAATACTTCCGCAGAGAACCATTGCACCATATTCACCGTTGCCGAATCTCCGCTGGATGAAAATATGGTATGGGCCGGAACAGACGATGGTAATCTGCAGGTTGTAACGGATGGCAGCAAATCATGGACCAACGTTTCTGCTAACTATGCGGCGTGCGGTATCCCTGCACAAACCTGGGTGAGCAGCATAGAGCCTTCGCGTTACGACCGCAACACAGTATACGCCACTTTTGACAATCACATGTATGGCGATATGAATACCTATCTCGCCAAGTCTACCGATGCGGGTAAAACATGGAAGCGCATCAATAGCCCTGAGTTCACAGGCTTCGCACATAAAATCAAGGAAGACCTCGTGAACAAAAACCTGCTGTTCCTGGGCACAGAAAGAGGATTGTTTGCGACCATCGATGGGGGAGAGACCTGGTTCAGGATGAAGAACCACATACCCGACTACTGCATGGTTCGTGACATCCAGATACAGCCGCAGACAAATGATCTTGTGCTTGCTACACACGGCCGTGGTATCATGGTGATCAACGACATTTCTCCGCTCAGGGCGCTTACAAAAGAGATCGTAGACAAAGACGTTGTGATGTTCCCGAATAAACCATTGGTGATCTCCACCGGCATGTATGGCGGCGGCGGCTCTCCAGTTAGTGGCGGCTGGTACGGTGGCAACCCTGATGAGATATTGCCGATCGAGTATTACTTCAAAGACCGCGCTACCAAGGATGTGAAGCTGGAGGTCTATGATGCTACCGGGAAGCTGGTGCAATCTATACCCGGGTCTAAACGCAAGGGCGTAAACAAAGTATACTGGAACCTCCGCTGGACTCCTCCCAAGACCGCTACCGGGGGCACTAAGATGGACTACGGTGGATTTATTGCGCCGATGGTATTGCCCGGTACTTATACCGTGAAACTAAAGGTGGGCGACCAGGAGTATACCAGCTCGCTGCAGATGGTGCATGACGCCAGCAATAAATTATTTTCGGAAGAGGACCGCAAGCTTCAGTACGATGCAGCTATGGAACTGTACCACATGCACGAGCGCCTGTACACACTCGTAGATAGCATAAATAACGAGCAAAAGCAGCTAAAGGAGTATATGGATGTTGTTAAGAAAGCATCTGACAAAAAGCACCTCAAAGAGTACTATAACAAGCTGGAGGAGCTGAGAAGCACGCTGCTGGCCACAAAGCATAAATCCATTTTTGCTGATGAGAAGAAGCTGCGCGAATATATTACTGAGGTTTATGGAGCTGTCTGTAACCAGGAGTGTCGCCCGTCTAACTTGCAAACGGGGCGTATCACTGTTTTGAATGATGACCTCAAAAAAGGACAAACCTCGTTCGAAAAGCTGACCGCTGAATATAGCGCGAAATCAAAGGCGATCATAGCTACCGAGAAGACACGGCCAAAGGTTTCTCAGAATGTGAGTAACTAACCGCGCGCTTTTTTCTTTATGTTTTATGTCATGCTTTGGCGTGACGACTATCATTCCCCGAAAAACTCGGTGAGCATAGTTTTGTGATAAATAACCGGGAACGGGTCCGCTGGCTCGATTCTTTTGGTGTCATTATTTTAATCAAAACTATTTTACTAAATGAAAAACAACGATCAGAAACAATCTGCCGGAGTATGGGTCGACCATAAAAATGCTTTTATTATCACCAAAGAAGCAAATGAATACAGTGTTAAGGAAAAAGTAGAAGCGCCGGGCGGTTTTGAAGCAGAAAGTGAGCACCACAGGAATAATGCAAAGCAGGCCGATCTGCGGTCTTATTTCAAATCTCTTTCCGGTCATCTCCATGCCTATGACGAGATACTTCTTTTTGGTACGGGCATAGCACAGGAGCAACTGCATAATTACCTGAAGGAGGATGCAAAATTCAATGACCGTCAGATAACAGTTGAAAATACCGGTCACCTTACCAATCACCAGATGATCGCTAAAGTCCGCGACTTCTTTAATTAGAATTGAGTTACTAAGTGATTGATATTGAATATCTCGTACGTTCAGGGCGCACTTTTTGTGCGCTCTTACGTTGCGGTCA
>CAINOM010000715.1 GCA_903851455.1 uncultured Bacteroidota bacterium
ATGCCGCACATCATCATTGCGTTCTTCTTATCAGGGGTCTTTATTTCCTTATTCTGCGCCGCCACGTCCATATACAGTTCCGGAACGCGTACGTAAGGCTTTGGTGATGTCCAGTTGCCCAGTATTTTATTGAGCTTATCTTTTGCTACCGCATCGTCAAAGTCCCCCACAAATGATGCTGTAGCATTGCTGCCGTTATAAAAATCATTGTAGAAATTTCTTGCGTCCTTACTTGACGTATTTTTAATGCCATCTTCTTCTTCATCAACGGTCATCTGGTAAGCAATATTTCCCTTCGGCCGTGGATACATAATGTGATAGAATTCCCGGGATGCGATACTCTGTGGCTCAGAACGCTCCTGCTCCAGTGCGCTCATATTTTCATTCTTCAACGTTGTAAACTCATCATCGGAGAACGATGGTTCGCGAAGCATTTCGTACACAATGTCCATCGCCTGCGATAAGTTCTGCCTGGTCGATTTAATGATTACTGTCACTGTCTGTTGATAGCCGTAAACATAGACACTCGATGACAGTTTGTCCAGGGCTTCATTGATCTGCGCCATGGTCTTGTTTTTAGTACCACGCTTCAGCATACCCGCCGTGAGCGAGGCCACAGTGGCTTTATTCTCCAGGTCTTTCTCACTGCCTATGCGCAAGGTTATAGTTGCATCAACCGTGTTGCCCCTTGTTGTCTTTACAAGCAGTGCATACTTGCCGCCTCCCGGAACCGTGCCGCGCACCGTGCGCTTCTCAATGTTGGCAGGAGATGCGTCAAAAGCCTCTGCTTTGGCAAGTGCCTCCTGTCCTTTATAATTTTTCACAAGAGCCGCCACATCCGGCGCTGCCGGCGGAACAACACGCACCGGATCAGTTGTCGGAATAAATTCGCCGGTGGTCCGGTTAGAGTTGATCAGGTATTTTTTGATGATGCGGTTCACATCTGCCGACGTTACATTTTTTAGTATATCGCGGTAAAGGAATGCCAGCCGCCAGTCACCCTGTGCAATGTATTCGCTCAGGGTCAGACCTATGTATTCTGTGTTGCGGTAAGTTTCCTCAAAGTCCTTTGTGAGTTTGTTCTTCGCCCGCGACACTTCCTCATCTGTTACCGGCCGGGTGCTTAGCTCGTCTATCGTAGTAAACATCGCATCTTTAGCTTTGTCCAGCGACTTGTCTTTCAGTACATCGGCATAGATGAACAGGAAACCGGGGTCTTTCATCGCTGCGTCCCAACTCCATACAGTCGTCGCCTTTTCTGTTTTTACCATGCTCTGGTACAGGCGTCCGTTCGGCTGATTAGTAAGTACTTCATTGAGTACGTCAAAAGCCGGGTAGTCGTGGTCAGACCCTGCAACTATGTGGTATGCGCAAGCTACTCCCTGCACATCTCCCACGCGGTTCAGTATTACGCTGCGTTCCCCGTCCTGTGCCGGCTCTACGGTATAGGTCGGGTCTATTACCCTCGTTGGTTTTGGAATTCCTGCGAAATATTTTTCCACCAGCGCCAGTGTTTTTGCCTCATCTATTTTTCCTGCCACGAGCAGCACTGCATTATCAGGCTGGTAATATTTTCTGTAAAAGGCCTGCAGATTTTTTATCGGCACCTTTTCGATATCTTCCTTCGATCCGATAGTTGCCTTTCCGTAGTTGTGCCACAGATAGGCTGTAGAAAGCACGCGCTCCATCAGTACATTGGACGGCCGGTTCTCACCAGATTCAAATTCATTACGTACCACGCTAAACTCACTCTTCAAGTCAGAATCCGCCACAAAAGAATTCACCATCCTGTCCGACTCCAGGCTCAGGCCCCAGTTCAGATTTTCGTCAGTTGCAGAGAAGGTTTCAAAATAGTTGGTGCGGTCGTACGATGTAGTTCCGTTCGGGCTGGCGCCATGCGCTGTCAGCTCGGCTGGTACTTTACGATGGCCTTTCGATCCTTTGAACATCATATGTTCCAGCAGGTGCGCCATTCCTGTCTCTCCATAGCCCTCCATACGAGAGCCAACGAGATAAGTAATGTTTACAGTTATCGTGGGCTTGGACGGGTCCGGGAATAGGAGCACCTTCAGCCCGTTCTGCAACTGGTATTCCGTTATTCCTTCTACCGATGTAACCTTTGTGGCTTTTTTTGTCTGTGCAGCAGCCTGGTAACCTGCATGCATCATGGCAGGGAATAATAGCAGGGGCAAATACTTTTTCAATCGCATAAAGATTGTTTTGAGTGTGGATAAGCATATAAAAATAGCAAAATATTTATCTTGTAACATCTAATCCGGCATTTTTATCGATTATGGTCGTTAACCACACCGTCGACTAATAGGTTTATCTTTGTCTCGCATTTTTAGCGATTTAACCCAATAGATTATTCCTAATTCCCCAGGACCAATTCCCAAAAATGAAAATAGCGATCATCGGTGCGGGTGCAGCAGGCTGTTTTGCGGCCGCCAATATTCCTTACCGGCCCGGCACAGAGGTTGCTGTTTATGAGAAGACCAGCAAAGCGTTGCAAAAGGTAAAAGCATCCGGTGGCGGGCGATGCAACGTCACCCACGAATGTTTTGATATACCTGAGCTCCTTAACCGCTATCCGCGCGGTAAGCAGCTGCTGAGAAAGTCCCTTTATCGGTTCGGCCCGCAGCAGACAATAGAATGGTTTGAAAGTCGTGGGGTGAAGCTGAAGACGGAACCGGACGGACGAATGTTCCCGATAACCGACGATTCGCAGACCATCATGGATTGTATCTGGCAGCAGATGATGCAGAACAAGGTGCAGGTGTACTATCATAAGTCGGTTTCGAAAATTGAGAAGACTGCATCCGGAGGCTTTATCATTTCTTTTACCGATACTTCTGTCGTTAGCGCAGATGTTGTGCTCGTCGCTGCGGGAGGATTCCCAAAGCCGGAACAGTATAACTGGATAACCGCACTCGGTCATACCATTCAATCTCCCGTACCCTCGTTATTCACTTTCAATATGCCCAAACATCCTATAACGGAACTAATGGGGGTAAGTGTGCCTGAAGTGACCATCAAGATCGCCGGAACTAAAATTGTGCAGCACGGTGCATTGCTTATTACCCATTGGGGCATGAGTGGCCCGGCAGTATTAAAGACATCCGCTATTGCAGCCCGCGAGCTGGCCGACCGTAATTATGAATTCAAGGTGATGATCAACTGGCTCAACGATCTGTCGGACATTGATCTGAGGGAAACGATAACCCAACTTCGAAAAGAACAGGGTAAGCAACTCGTGCAAAACAAAAACCCCTTCGATCTGCCAAGGCGACTATGGGAGTACCAGCTGTTGCAATGTGGAGTTAAAGATGATACTCGTTGGGGCGATCTCCCGGCAACGGCACAGAACAAACTTATCGAAGCCTTGCTTCGCGACACTTATTCCGTTAAGGGGAAGACCACTTTCAAAGAGGAGTTTGTAACCTGCGGCGGCGTTAACCTCTCAGAGATCGACCCGCAAACCATGCAAAGCAGAGTAGCACCAGGATTGTATTTTGCCGGGGAGATTCTCGATGCCGATGGAATCACAGGCGGTTACAACTTCCAGCATGCCTGGAGTAGTAGCTGGATCGCCGCTCAGGCTATAGTTGACGGCGATTAAGGCTGCATCGTTTACTTTGTATTTTTTATCTTTATTCATCAATCAGAAACTTTTACTTTTGAATAAATTATGAATATCGCACTTATAGGATATGGGAAGATGGGCCACGCGATCGAGCAGGCGGCTATGAAACGTGGTCATCATATCATATTGCGCATCACTTCTGCAAATAGGGATGAAATGACCGAAGCAAATCTGTCTAAAGCGGATGTTGCTATCGAATTCACCAACCCTGCTGTAGCAAGGGAGAATGTAATGCAATGCCTTTCTGCGGGGTTAAGCGTCGTTTGCGGTACCACAGGCTGGAACGATGGTTTGTCAGAGGTGGGCCGGAAAGCAGTTCAGTCAGATCTGGGATTTATACACGCATCTAATTTCAGCGTAGGGGTAAATATTTTCTTTGAAGTGAATAAGTTGCTCGCCTCGTTGATGAACGGCCGCACCGATTATGATGTGTCGGTAGAAGAAACCCATCACACGCAAAAAAAAGATGCGCCAAGCGGCACGGCGATCACACTGGCCGAACAAATAATAGTGCAGCTTAGTAATAAAAAGCAATGGGCGCTAAACGATGTGAACGATTCAGATGCTGTCCCTATTATTGCTCATCGGGTGGAAAATGTCCCCGGTACACACAAAGTTTCTTATTCATCCTCCATTGATACTATTGATATTATTCATACCGCACATAGCAGGGATGGCTTTGCCCTTGGCGCTGTTCTGGCTGCCGAATATGTTTACGGAAGGAGGGGGGTATTCACCATGAAGGAGGTGCTCTTCGGTCATAGATCCATTCCGGAAATTTTACATAACGAAAAAAAATATGGTTAATCGGGTGGTAACATGAATATAATCTAATGTTTCGCCCAAAAGACCGTTTTGTGCGGTGAAGGTGTTCAAAAGTTTAAGCGGAATGACGTATTTTTATAGCCATATCATTAGAGATTGGAATTAATTGTTAACAGCTAAAACGGAAATAGCCTTATGAGATCAGTCTTATTATCATCCTTTGCATTTATTTTTATTTGTTCTTTGTATGCCTGTGGCGACAGGGTCGGGGACATCTCGGGTAAATCACAGATCGTCAAAGACAGCCTGGTGAATATTTTCCCGACATGGCAGTCTGCCAAGATCGTGATCACAGATAACAATACAGGCATGTCTGTAATAATAGGAGATGCAACATTTTACACTGCGCCCGATGATGTCAAAAAGGCAAAAGCGGAAGAATTAGGAAAAATGATACTGCGGATATGTGGGAAAAATAACTTCCTTGAGAAGGGCAACCTTGTGGTCACCTCTGATGTCCGGAATATTTCAGCTTCCCCGGTTGATGGAGTCAGCGTTCCTATTGATTTCACCGCGTTGAAGAAAGCCTCTGAAAAATAAAGGCTTTTTTTTGAAAAATACCCAAGATTAGGGGCTGTTGTTACGTCTATGTAACAGATAGCTGCTTCGTTTCCGGTTATTTTTGTTGTGAATAACCGGGACTTGCTATATAATTTATTGTGCCCTCCGGGTACTTTGCCACTATGATAAAGTTTGGTTTATATAATTAAACAAATTATATAGGGTTTGTTATTACCGTAGTTAGAAAGTTAGGCCGAATTGATTAAATTTGCCAACTTTACTTTTAAGAATTGAATGATCATCATGTGAATTGATGATGAAAAAATAAAAAACAGATAACATGAGAAAAAGTTTTTACCTCCCAGGATTACTTGCATTTTGCTTTATTTTCTTTTCTGCGGCTGTTAAAGCAGCGCCGGCAGATACAGTTGTAATCCTCAGCAACCCTGTTAATGACACTATCTTCCCGGGCTTCACTGCTCATTTTTCTGTAACAGCTAAGGATACCCCGTCTGCTACTGCCCTGAATTTTTCGTGGCAGGAATCTACAGATGGAGGCGCGACCTGGAACAACTTTGCGTTTTTCGGGCCGACCACCGATACGACCACATCAATATCTGTTACCCCTGCTATTGGAGCCGGAAATGGTAATTTATACAGGTGTGTTGTCTTTAATGACAATGGCAATGACACCTCCTTTGCAGCAGAACTTGTTGTGCTGACAGGTAACCCACCGCAGATACTTTCAAATCCACGTGATACGACGGTTTGTGTAACGGCATCTGCTCATTTTTCTGTAACCGCTGTAGACACGCCCGGAATTTTACCGATATCGTACACCTGGTTTGAATCTTCAGATGGCGGCGCGACCTGGGATTCTGTAAGTCATGATTTCGACCTCACAGATCTTTCTGGTTTGACTACGCACACACTAAGCATGGCATCTGGTTATTTGCTGCTGCACAGTGGCTATGAATACATGGTTGTTGTTGGCAATGACAGTGGTATGAATGCTTCTACTGCAGCTACGCTTAACGTAGACATCATTACCGGTCTGGATATCATTGGCCCTACTCATATTTGCTTAGGTTCATCTGCAGAACTTACTTCATCTTATCCGGGCGGTACTTGGAGCGGCGTTAATTTTGCAGTAGATACGGTTGAAAGTGGTACGGTCTTTACCCGCGCTCCGGGCACTGACACGATCACTTACACGATCCATAACACTTGTGGTTCTGTGAGCACCAGCATTTTCGAAACAGTTGATACCGTGCTGACCGGCCTTCCTATTTCTGGTCCTGATGCAACATGTGTAGGTCACACGATCACCCTGACCAATCCTAATCCAGGAGGTACATGGAGCACTACAGACGCTGCTGTTTATGTTAGCCCTTCAGGAATGGTAGATGGCCTTCTCGCCGGTACCGGAACTATTCATTATGCCATTACCAACTCTTGTAATACTGCGGATGTCACTTATACGGTACAGGTAGATACAGTTCTTGACCATGGAACCGTTTCTGGTCCCTCTGAGGTTTGCGCCGGATCATGGGTTGCCTTTACTGCATCAGCGATTGATGGCATCTGGATAACCAGCAGTTCTGCTATCGCAGTTGTAGATGGAGGTGGTAATGTAACTGGTATAAGCGAAGGCGTTGCAGTAATATCTTATTATCTCTCTAATGCATGTGGCGTAAGCGTCGCAACCGATACGATACACGTATCAGGCACTGTAAGCCACATCATGGGCCTCGATAGTGTAGGTGTTGGTTACACACGCCTCCTTACAGACAGCATACCCGGCGGCACATGGGTGAGCCTGGATCCTTCAACTGCTACAGTAGGCAGCGCTTCAGGTCTTGTTACCGGTGTGGCAACAGGTACTGTCAGCATTGGCTACACGGTTACAAACGCATGCGGTACGTCTTCTGCTTCAATTGTGATGATCGTGGGCACAGCGAGTGCTGGTGCTATTCATGGAGCCGATACCGTTTGTCGCGGTTTTACAATTACCCTGGCAGACACGCTCGCATCAGGTGGCTTCTGGACAAGTAAACATGATTCAGTGGCTACTGTTGATAGTTTCTCGGGCGTAGTTACCGGTGTTTCTAAAGGGGTAGATTCAGTTTATTATAACTATACAAATGCTTTTGGCAGCACAAGGGTTTCGTACCCGGTTATTGTTGAGCAGCGCCCTGTAGACAGCATAGGTCATCCTAATATCTTTTCAATGGGCGGATCTTATCTTCTGGTCGGATATGTTTTCATAAAAGATACTGTAGTCATTGATTCAACTCATGTTGGTGGCATTGCGACACCATATGCTGTGGACAGCTCGATATGGAAACCAACAGCGGGTACCTGGGTCAGCAGCGATCCTTCCATCGCTCTTTTCGTTAGTGGTCCGAGCTCAGGCTACCTTGTTATTCACGGTGTCGGTATAGCTACCGTTACCTATACTACGTCCAACCGTTGTGGCACAAGTGATACATCATTTACGATCGTGATACCTTTCGTGTCAGGTGTGAACGATCCCGCAAACAACACTTCGATACTTAACGTTTATCCTAACCCGTCTACGGGCAACTTTACAGTAAACATTGCATCGGCAATAACGGAGCAAGCTGTGGTTACCGTTACTAACATGGTAGGTGAGAAAGTGAAAGAATTTACGATCTCTACCAATCAGGCCGCTGAATTGTCCCTCGATCAGCCGGATGGCGTGTACTTTATCAGCACTACCACATCTACGGGTAAGTATTCCGCTAAGATCACGATTACTAAGTAGTCTGTTATTTCATTCATAGTTAAAGAGCCGGCAACTTGCCGGCTCTTTCGTTTTCATTACTAACTATTTTTAATATGGAGACTGACCATAGGCAGGTTAATTTGGGCAATAAACTATATTTTTGCGAGGCAAATCAAAAACGATACACACATGAGTATGATTACTGACATTATCGCCCGCCAGGTATTAGACAGCCGTGGTAACCCAACAGTTGAAGTAGATGTGCATACAAGTGATGGCTTCATGGGACGCGCTGCAGTGCCCAGCGGAGCCAGCACCGGCAAGCATGAGGCCATGGAACTAAGGGACAACGACAAGAAGAAATACCAGGGAAAGGGCGTACTGAAAGCAGTAAGCAATGTGAACGATATAATAGCTGAAGACCTCTATGGCTGGGACGTGACAGATCAGCGTGGACTTGATAAGGCGATGATAGATATAGACGGTACAGCAAATAAGAGCAAGCTTGGAGCTAACGCAATCCTTGCCGTGAGCATGGCAGCAGCCAAAGCAGCTGCGCAGGCAGTAGGCCTGCCATTGTATCGCTATATTGGCGGTGCAAATGCACGCACACTGCCGGTACCTATGATGAATATTCTCAATGGTGGTGCGCATGCGGACAATAAGATAGACTTCCAGGAATTTATGGTGGTGCCGGTTGGCGCACCTACTTTTAGCGAAGGCCTGCGCTGGGGAGTAGAAATATTCCATACCCTTAAAACCGTATTGAAGGAAAAAGGATATAGCACGAACGTAGGTGATGAAGGAGGCTTTGCTCCGAATATTCAGAGCAACGAAGAGGCAATAGAGACTGTTCTTAAAGCAATCGAAAAGGCAGGCTACAAACCCGGTTCGCAGGTGAGTATCGCGATGGATGCAGCAAACAGCGAGCTCTGGGTAGAAAAAGATAAGAAATACCATTTCCATAAGAGTGATGGCAAGAAGATGAGCAGCGACGAGCTGGTCGAATATTGGGTGAAGTGGTGCAAGAAATATCCCATCATCAGTATAGAAGACGGTATGGCAGAAGACGACTGGAAGGGCTGGAAGAAGCTCACTGAAGCCCTTGGTGGCCAGGTGCAGCTAGTGGGCGACGACCTGTTCGTAACAAACGTAACCAGGCTCGAAAAAGGTATCAAAGAAAATATTGCAAATGGTCTTTTGGTGAAAGTGAACCAGATAGGAACACTTAGCGAAACGATAGACGCGGTTACTATGGCACAGCACAATGGCTACAATACCATTATGAGCCACCGCAGCGGTGAAACAGAAGATTCAACAATAGCCGACCTGGCAGTAGCGCTGAATTGCGGCCAGATCAAAACAGGCTCTGCAAGCCGAAGCGATCGTATGGCCAAATACAACCAGCTGCTGAGGATAGAAGGAGAGCTTGGCGCTGTGGCCTATTATCCCGGCAAAACGCTGAAGTTTGGAAAATAATCGAGGCTCGCGGCTGATCTTGTGGATATGTTGATAATGACGGGCGGTCGGGATGTGTGAAGTTGCTTAATTTTCAGGTATGATGAAGAAGTTGCTAAAGGTGGTAACCAACAAGTATTTTATCGCTTCGGTATTGTTCCTGTCGTGGACACTGTTCTTCGATCAGAACGACTGGTTCTCGCTGCAGCAAAGACAGAAGGAGCTGAATGGGGTAAAGGATAATATTAAGTACCTGAATACCGAGATCACACGTATGAATACCGAGCGTACCAATCTGCTTACCAATCCGCAAAAACTGGAACAATATGCCCGTGAAAACTACCGCATGAAGCACGACGGCGAAGATGTTTACGTTATTGACGACGCCTCTGAAAATAACAACGCGGTTAAATAGTGCGGCGGAAGATATTAAAAATGCAATGCAGATAGCCCCGGCTTTTAAGCCGGGGTTTTTAATGAACAAACACACAGGCTTTAGCTGAAATACACCCCATGACACCTGTATACTAATTCTCAGACTTACAACTCCAGAATAGTATTTCGTTATGCTCAGATAAAAAGAAATTCTGTTAAAGTAAGCATGCCCTTGCGTTGTATGTCGCAAATTGTAGCCACCTTTGAGCTTCTATTTTATATTGCTAAATGATTACAGTAATTGCAGGCACCAATCGTTCAGACAGCATGACGCTGCGGACAGCCAATCTCTATCTTAAACTATTGTCCGAAAAGCATGAGAATGTCCGGCTGCTGTCGCTGGAAAATAAGAACGTATGGGAGCGGGGAGCAGAGATGCTGGCCCTCGAAAAAGAATACCTGGTACCGGCAGAAAAATTTGTATTCATAATGCCGGAGTACAATGCAAGTTTCCCTGGAATATTGAAGCTGATGATGGACAACAGCGATATCAAAAAGTGCTGGTGGTATAAGAAGGCAGCATTAGTGGGCGTATCAGATGGCAGGGCTGGCAACCTTCGCGGCATTGAGCACATGACGTCTATTTTGCACTATATGAAGGTGCATGTGCTCTATAACAAGGTGTTGCTTTCACGCATCAATGAGGAGATAGACAACAGCGGCAATTTGATCAAGGCAGATACGAAAGCAATGATAGCTTTGCAGATAGAAGAGTTCTTAAAATTTTAAAGCGCAAAATATGGCACTAAGGTTGATCATCATTCTCAGTATTATCGGGCTGGCCGAGTATTACAGCTTTATTGTCGTTCGCTCAGCCGTGCGCAACATGCCGCCGCCATGGCGCCTGGGAATAACCATTGCCTACCTGGCACTGACCATATTGAGCTGGCTCGGTCTCATATTCATCCGACAGATCAACTGGGCCAATGTGCCGCACCTGCTGCGCAACGTGTACATCGCTTTTGTACTTGGCTTCGTGGTGGGCAAGATACTCATACTCATAGTTATGGTGCTCGATGACATCCGCAGGCTGTTTACGTGGCTCATCACTGCTATAGCATACAACAATACTTCTTCTACTACCGAGGGCACTAATGCTATCGAGCGCTCGGTATTCATTAAGCGCACTGCACTGGTGCTTGGCGGGCTCTCCCTGCTTGGGTTTACCTGGGGCATAAAGAACAGGTATAGCTATCGGGTGCG
>CAINOM010000716.1 GCA_903851455.1 uncultured Bacteroidota bacterium
CGTATAACGAGGATGCTTCATGCCACTTCTGCGGCACTGGTTCTTACTCCATTCCACTAGCCTCTCAATTTCCCTTTTACGGTTGATCATTGGCCTTTTTACTTCGTCTTATAGAGATAGCAATAAAGGATCCTACGCCGAGTAGAGCCTTACCCGACCATACTTGCGCATCATTCTTGCCTGTACAGGCAAATAAAACGCCCACTAAATAACAGGCGATACAAAAGACGATATTTAGTGTACGTGTGTTCACTTATTTTAGGGCATTTGTTTACTGATCATTCTCCGGTTTTCACGGGGCTACGTCTAGCCTTTACAGCCAACCCTACCACAATGCTCAGCACTACATGAATAACTGCGGAATAGTAAATATATGGCATCGCAAACCGGTCAAACCCGCCATAAGAACGAACGACCAGCATGGTGTAAATGAGTTGTATGATGTATACTCCGGCACCAATGACAAGACAGGCAATAACCGGCGACATCACCGGATCAATATTTTTTTCAGCAGAGCGCTGTAATAACCGGTACACAAGAAAACCCAGCAATACTGCGGCTCCTGATCCTGCCACAACAGGGTATCCAAACTGTCCGAAATATCTAAAAAGAAAAGCCTCCCCAAGATACGCTACGAAGAATAAGAACGAACTTATCAGGGCAATGCACCGTAAAATGCCGGCAACAACGAACCGGCTGCCTTCAGCATTTTTTTCTATCCGTGCTAATAAAAACGCTACAGCAACAAGTGGAACAATGGTAACAAGGCCCCAGGCCCCTCTGCCGAATACAGCAAAGCCGGCAGCTATCAGTAACGAAGTCACTACAGTGATCCACGCCGCTATGTTTAAGACTTTGCTGGCTGAGCGATAGCTGAGCATGGCAAGAATAAGCGAAATGACTACAACGGCCATAGCGCACAACAATATCACAATAACCTCCGCCAGGCCATCCAGCCCATTATTGTGCCCACTTGCAAATGCAGGGGTGGATGCCAGCAATAATGCCAGTAGAGCCCAGATATTTCTTGCGCTTTTCTTCAGACACAAAGGATTTAGGTAAAAAATAAGCTGAATTGCCAGGTACAGCTTGCCCCCTTCTATAGCTTCCAGTTGGGCCGCTCAAAGTGGCAGGTATATCCGTAGGGATGTTTCTGTAAGTAATCCTGGTGTTCGGCTTCTGCATTCCAGAAATCAGTTACCGGCACTACTTCCGTTACCACCTTCCCCGGCCATTTACCGGAGGCATCCATTTCAGCTATCAGTGCCTGTGCTGTTTCCCGCTGGCTCTCACTGTTATAGAAAATAGCCGATCGGTAAGAAGTCCCCCTGTCGTTCCCCTGCCTGTTTTTAGTGGTAGGATCATGTATCTGGAAGAAATATTCCAGCAGCTTGCGGTAAGATAATTTGTCCGCATCAAATGTCACTTCTATGCCTTCCGCATGTGTGCCATGATTGCCGTAAGTGGCATTGGGCACATCGCCTCCGGTATAGCCCACTACAGTTGATATAACACCTGGCTGGTGCCTGATCAATTCTTCCACACCCCAGAAACAACCTCCGGCAAGAATAGCTTTTTCAATTTTCATAATGATAAATTTTATTGTTAAAGATAAGATACAACCACGTAAAAGAAAGCATCACGCAGCTCCCGCTATTCGGCACTTCCTCCTTCCCCTATCAGGCTGCTCTCCACTTCACCCTGTACCTCATCCACGATCTGCGCCCATGTGCGGCGCGGCAGTACATGCAGCTTTATATAAGAGCATTGCCCGAATTTTGCATGTATGGTGATCTTGTTTTTATCCGTCTTTATCACATTCACCCCTTCTTTGGTGAGCTTCAGTATATACCTGGTATTGGGGCCTATGAGCACACTACCGGTATCATTGATAGTGACCGAGCTCTTCAGCTTCAGCAGGGCAGGCTTTCCCATGTCTGAACAATAGATGACTACATACGCACATTGCTCACCGTTGAACTTCCTTGCCTTCTCGGCATCCACCATTCTTTTTAAACTGTCGTATTTTGTAGTGTAGTAGGCCGTTCCCTGTATGCTGTAGCGGTCCGCATCCCCACGCTCCAGTGAAGACGATATCCGGAGCACATTGCCGCCGCTGCCGTGCGCCGCCGAAATCACCTTATCCAACTGCACCCCGAAACCCCCATTGTGTCTTGATGGCCTGCCCCCGCTGCGCACATGGTCCACCATCGTAAGATCATAACCGCCAAACGGCAGATCATGCGGCATCAGTATCACGGGATCTGAAGTATGCGCCGGCAGTGCTTCCAGGCGTTTAGGCGATGTATTCAGCTTGTAGCAGATGCCGCCATTCAATATGCC
>CAINOM010000717.1 GCA_903851455.1 uncultured Bacteroidota bacterium
CAGCTAAACTTGGTCAACGTTGTACTTTCGTAGGTCGGGTTGCCATCTTGATAAACATAGAAGGTTTCCCCGACTCCAAATTTATAGTCTGCATTTTCATATCCGCCGCCCAGTCCAGCGGTGAAGTAGTACATTCCAGTGGTCTTATAAGTGGGACCGATGGAACAAAATCCGGTGTCGTTGGGATAATAAAAAACATAGATGCCGCCGGATATCTTCAGATCATGTTCAGGGATGTATGAAATATCCACAATTGGATATACAATATCAGAAAAAGAAAATGTTCCCGGATAATAAATGGGGTAGCATGTAAATGGAGCATATATGCAGAGGGATGGAAAGCTGTCACAGGTTGGAGACATCCCACTCAACGTATAACTTTTTGTGTGTCCGCTCACCACTTCACTGGTAACGGTATCTAAGATGTATTCGGTCACACATGGATATCCGGACAGCCCCGAAACGCCATACGAATGAGTGCTTCCAATAACATCTCCAACTTGCCAGTTATGGAGTTGTTACTCATTCGGAATAATAAAATCTGTCAATTTGAAGAGAGCAACATTTGAATTGGGAGCAATAGGAGGCGATGGATTTCCGTTTATAGTTTCCAGAGTACACAGCGATCGATCCAGAAAGAAATCCAATCCAGGACGATAAACTGAATCCAATTTGTGATAAGGGAACGTATACAGGTCAAATACCTGTACGAAACCATAATGCTTGCTGAGAATAAATGTAAAGCTGTCTAAAGGATCCGTTGGCACTAAGCCAGTGCTATCGTAGGCATTGATCATCACATTTTTTACGGAATCCACAGCAGATAAGACACTCATTGTATCCATGCTCACAACAGTCGCTTTATAATAAATATTGCTGCTATCATGGTAAAACACCCAACTATCACCAACGTTGGCTTGCGTCTTTATGATAACCGAATCATTCCAGTAGCTGTCAAAAATGAATGTCCCGTCACTAAGTTGGAGCACCTTTTTCCCGAGCCAGCTGCCGCCGTTAGTATCCAGCACAGGATTTCCAACAGCCATGCTTGTGTTGTATTGCCCCCGTGGCGTATGAAAGGGATAATATATCGTGGTGTCTCCAGTCGTCCGGGTAGAATCTATGCGGATGCCCCTCAAATAGTTATTGCCATTAATAAAGAAGTGTTTCACGCCACTTTGCAGGCACTGATAATTTTGTGCGCTCGCGAAATAGGAAACAGTGACAAACAGAAGAGATAGGAATCGTTTCATCGATAAAGGTTTTAGTTGGAAACATAAATATACGATTATGTCATAAGCTAAATGACCTTATTTGGTAGACCTGTTTGTTTTCTTTTGGTACTTAAAATTGTGAATATCTTCTCCGCAACCAAACTGTTTCAGGCACTAACTTTGTGGCGCTATTGATGGTGCGGTACATTTGCAAAATGTACCACACCTAACTATTACAAAACGCAGATATCTGGGGATATTAATGAAAATCCGCATTTTATTGAGCTTGCCAGGGGGCAAAAGTGAGCAATAAAGTGAGCAATTTTTTCGGCCATTTTTCGTTTAAACTTTTGATAACCAATACTAAGGTGAGCAATAAAAGTGAGCAATTTGACTTGCATTTTGTAAAAAATAAATACTGAAACGCAAAACCCCGAACGGGGTTAAATTTGAATAGCCCCCGATGAAATCGGGGGTGAACGAATGAAAAAGTACCAACCCCGATAGGGGTTGAATTTGATCTCTGAAATGAAGGCTCGCGGCAAATAATAGGAACAATATTTTGGCATATAGCGGGCAGATTTTTAATTTCAATTGCTTTCTTCACCATAGCATACCCTCTCAGCAGAAAATCGTATCTTTACAGTTGAAAAATTCAGTATACATGACAGTGCACTCATTCCAGGAGCATTTCGACAGCCTTATTGACAGGGAAGTAACTATTGAACCCAAAGACTGGATGCCTGATGATTACCGTAAAACGTTGATCAGGCAGATATCCCAGCACGCGCACAGTGAAATAGTGGGCATGCTGCCGGAGGGCAACTGGATCACTCGCGCCCCAAGCCTGCGCCGCAAAGCAGTACTGCTGGCAAAGGTGCAGGACGAGGCCGGCCATGGCTTGTACCTCTACAGCGCAGCAGAAACATTGGGCGTCACCCGCGATACGCTTTATGATCAATTGCACACTGGCAAAGCAAAGTACTCCTCTATATTTAATTACCCCACGCTTACCTGGGCCGATATGGGTGCCATAGGCTGGCTGGTAGATGGTGCGGCGATTATGAATCAGGTGCCACTGTGCCGCACATCTTACGGTCCGTATGCAAGGGCAATGGTAAGAGTGTGTAAAGAAGAGAGCTTTCACCAGCGCCAGGGATTTGAGATAATGCTTACGCTGTCTAAAGGAACAGAGATACAAAAGAAACTGGCGCAGGACGCATTCAACCGCTGGTGGTGGCCATCGCTCATGATGTTTGGCCCGCCCGATGCAGAGAGCCCGCATACAGAGCAAAGCGTAAGATGGCGTATCAAGCGCCTCACCAACGATGAGCTCCGTCAGAAATTTGTGGATGTAACAGTGGAGCAGGCTAAAGTGCTTGGCCTTGATATACCCGACAAAGACCTGAAGTGGAATG
>CAINOM010000718.1 GCA_903851455.1 uncultured Bacteroidota bacterium
GATCACATTCTTTAGTTTTCTGAAACGCCCGTCGTGCATATACGGATAGGTCATCTCAATATTGCGCAGGCTGGGCACCTGGAATTTATATTCGTCAAACTGGTCACCGGTAATAGCGCTCCTGCCCTTATCCCGCAGTGCAGTATCTGGTTTCAGTCCGTTATTGCGGTAGGTGTTGTCGGTGAACAAGGGCTCCTCATGACACGAGGCACACTTCTCGCGAAAAATCTCCAGCCCGTTTTTTTCCGCCACCGAGAAAGTGTCTTCGCCTCTCATGAATTTATCATAGCGCGAATTGTACGAGATCATCAGCCCGGTAAATTGCGCAAGTGCTTTCAGTAACCTTTCAGAGCTGATCGTTGTATCTCCAAAGGCGGTCCTGAATTCTTCAGCATAGCCCTTATTTTCTCTGAGTTTCTGCAGCACATGCGCCACCGATTCATTCATTTCTATCGGGTTCGTCAGCGGGCTCAGTGGCTGTACCTCCAGGTGGTTCACGCCGCCATCCCACATAAAGGCATCCTTCCAGATCAGGTTTTGCAGCGCCGGCACATTCCTCTTTCCTATTAGGCCATTGATACCATGGCTTAGTGCGTGGTCAATATGTCCAAAGGCTGCTATACGCTGGTGACAGCTGGAACAGCTGATGGTGCTGTCTTTAGAAAGTATGGGGTCGTAAAATAGTTTTCTTCCCAGCACAAATATCTCGGGGCTGGGTGTATTGTTTTTAAACCGGTAGTGTGGTTTCGGAAATCCCTTCGGAACATTCAGCGCCACATCATCCTTCGTAATAACGAAGTACTTATTCACTCCCTCAAAACCAACGAGGGCAACACACACCAGGGATAATATAGCGATAGCCTTCTTCATTATTTATCCTGAATAAGCCTGAATTCATTTGTGCAACAAATACTTTTTTGGATGAGATTATGTAAGGTGCGTAACACCTCCCCTTCCTGTCCGAACGGCTTCAGCCGGCGGGCTGTTTTTAGGAGGGGATGGTGGGCGCTGGCGCCCACCTGGGGTGGTTGACTCGCGTAAGATACTGTGCTCATTGGCTCTTGTTCTATTTACTCTTTTCCCTCCACAATGCCCATCACAGAAAACATATCCGCATAATTATCGGCAATGGTCGCAGCGTTATGAAAGTCGGTAACAGAGGATAGCTTGGAAATATCGATCGTAGTAGGTGTCTTCAGAATTTCTGCCGCATCAGTCTTCAACCGCAATTCCTTACTGCTCATGTTTTCCATCACCATCGGCTGATCAAAGTTAAGGGATACATGCCTGATACAATTAGCCGGAGCTTTGTAGCCGCCTATATGATATTCAAATACATTTCCTGCAGACTTCGATGCGGGCGACTTTCCCTCAAGCTTCAAAAAGATATACCCCGTATTCCATGTCCAGAACATAGCGTTCACCGGGTCCAGCGCTCCCGATTGCGCGCCGCTGCAATTATGAAGGCTGTCCACACCCACTATGAATTCAATGCCGGTATAATCGCCGGCAGGCAAATCCATCCTTATCTTTTTACTCGCGTCTTCTTCCTCGTCCACCAGGAAATAATCACCGAACACTACCTCACTGCCGTCTTTCTTTTTGAGATGAACGTTGCCGATATAATACTTGAATTTAGTGATCGTGAACGGCTGGCCCAGGTCGTTCATGTAGGTGGCGCTGTCTAGCTGCAATACCTTGTTCCCCACATAATGCTCAAATGCGATCGTTAAAGCACCTCCGGCCGGGCGCGCAACAAAAGACATGGCAACCGAAACGGTTGCCATGCACATCGCTATAAGTATATTCTTCGATCCGGGTTTTGAGATATATTCTTTCACTGCGGGTCTTTACACAAAGTTATCTTTCCCTTCGAATTTGGCTTATTTGCTTTGGACTTAGGAATTTGGAATTTCAACTTTGAAATTTCCGAAATTTATTTTTTAATGATTTTTTCCGTCACCGTTTTCCCACTACCCTCAAAAGAAAGTATATACATGCCGCTTGGCAGGTCAGTCACATCCAGTGCATAAGCAATGCTCGGCTGCATCAGGTCATTAATAGTCTTTACAACACGGCCTTCAGCGTTATACAGGCTGCCTTTTACATTGTTCATGTTCGCGATGTCCATGTATATATAGATATGGTCTTCCACCGGGTTGGGGGCAATAACATATTTTATCGTTGTGTTCGGCAATTCGCTGGTCGCAGTTGTACCGCCTGTGTAGGTGGTGTCGGGCGCTGCTGGTGTAATATGCGTATTCGTTGATCCAACCACACCATAGTAAGTAGGGCCAATTACAAAAGGATAAACGGGATTGAGACTCGCATCGATCGTAACAAAGTATGCGTACGTGCCGGAAGGGTAGTCAGGCGTCACGCAGAACCGGCCATTGTGCGCGTCCAGGTCACCAGACCCCGCTGTGTAGATATAGTCATCAATACAATCTCCCAGCGGATAAGTGCTGATGGGGTGGGGACCACCTGCCCTCGTCGTATCCGTTGTCAGCGCATAGCTGGTCTTCATTCTGGTAATAGAGCTTGACGCTGATGTGGGATTTGAATAGCCATACGCGCCATAGATGGGGAAGCCATCAAAAGCATAACCAATGATCGGGGAGTGGTGTGTACTGTCTGCATCATTATACAGGCACTTTGGGTTCACATGGTTGTGATAGTTGCCTCCCGGTGCCGGATGCCCCAGGCACGAGTCGAAGCTGATACCTTCAAATATCAGCGCATTCCTGTTCCACGATGCGCCGGGTCCCATAGCCCAGCCGGTACCGCTCCAGTGAAAACCATCTTCAGAATTGAAAATAGAAACTCCGTTGCTCCATAAGCCAATATTCCCGAGTCCTACATTTGTAGGAGTACCGGTATTTTGAACCGGGTTTCTTGGGAACTCGCAAACAAAATTTTGTGGAGAAGGAACATTTGGGTTCGAAGGCCATGGGCCAATGGCATATTCCGGGATACAATTGGTGCTTACGTATACATACGTAGCATTATACTGCACAAGTTGCACGTTCGAAATATACCCCCCGTATCCTGTAAGAGTGGTGTTGCGCAGCCATGATGTAATGTCAGGTTGGGTTTGCGCCTGGATATTTCCGGAAAAAAGGAGAAACAGCGCGGAAAACAATAAGGTCTTTCTCATTTTTTTGGTTTGTTTTTTTAGTAGTTCATCTTTGGACGGCATTACTTTAATAATCCTTCGATTTTTTTATTTTTAATGATGCCAGCAAAAGTAATTTTTAATTTAATGGATCGCTAACGGCTTCGGTTTGATAGGAAAGTTATATATGTTTTCCGCCCCGGTTCCTTTGGTATTGAC
>CAINOM010000719.1 GCA_903851455.1 uncultured Bacteroidota bacterium
ATCAATACATGTTAATACAATATGTATCTTGCTTATTGTGTGATAATTTTGCTTAGTCAACTCCAATGTTAAGAAATTATTAAGTCTTTGTTATCATTTTTAAAGCCCGATAATTGCAGATAGTTTTGCGATGTTAATTTTATATTAAGAAATTGTTATGTCGTTCGATAGCGTTTTAAAATTCTTTCTGCCTAAAGACCGTGTGTTCTACGGCTTATTCGAAGAAGTAGCCACATCGCTGGTACAAATGGGGGAGACCTTCACCCGGGCACTGAAGGAAGAGGACCTTTACAAAAGAGACGCTATCCTGCGCACACTCGAAACATTTGAACATAAGAACGATGAGATCACGCACAGGATCTTCATTGAGCTCGGCCGGAACTTTATTACCCCGCTCGACAGAGAAGATATTCACTACCTGGCTACTTCGCTCGACGATATTGCCGACTATATGTGGGGCGCTGCAAAGCGCATTGTCAATTACCAGATCGATGATAAATATAATACGCTACCTGCTTTCGCAGAGATCATATCCAAGTCGATCTATGCTATCAATACCTGCGTATATGCACTCAGGAATATGAAGGACCTGCGGGCCATTACAGAGGCCTGTGTGCTGGTAAACAGCCTCGAGAACGATGCGGATGACCTGCTGGACAGCACCATGATTAAATTGTTTTCTTCCAATATCACAGCCGTTGAACTCATCAAGCAGAAAGATATCTACCAGATGCTGGAAACAGTAACTGATAAGTGCGAAGATGCTGCGAATGTTGTAGAATCAATCATCATTAAATACTCATAATACCTGTATGTCCTTTTTGCTTATAGTCATCTTGGTATTAGCGTTAGTATTCGACTATATCAATGGCTTTCACGATGCCGCTAATTCCATCGCCACCATTGTATCTACAAAGGTGCTGACTCCCTTCCAGGCGGTGGTATGGGCTGCTTTTTTCAACTTTGTTGCGTTCTTTATATTCAAAGATCATGGCGTGGCCAATACCATAGCCAAGACCGTGAGGGAAGAATTCATTACGCTGCCGGTTATTCTGTCCGGCCTCATTGCAGCCATCGCGTGGAATTTGCTGACCTGGTGGTATGGCATACCCTCCAGTTCCTCGCACACGCTCATCGGTGGTTTTGCAGGGGCGGCGATAGCGCATGCCGGCTTTCATGCGGTCAATTCAGAACCAATTATCAAAACGGTGAGTTTCATAGTGCTGGCGCCCTTGATGGGAATGATCATGGCATTTATTATTTCATTGTGGTTCATTTATTCATTCAGGCGCGGGCCTTTGCCAAAGATCATATCGCTGGGCGTGATCAGTGTGACCGCGATCCTGTTGTATTCTGTTATGGAGACTGACCCCGCGCATCTCAAGGGGCATTTCGGCAACCATCTGCTGGATGTGATTATGGACAGCAAGAATTTCAAGTGGATGCTGATGGGCTTTATACTTACCGCCATGAGTGTGTTCACTATGTTCCTTGGCTCGCTCAATGCTGCCCGGTCAACACTCTACCTCAAGCGCTTCCAGTTGGTATCATCGGCGGCCTTCAGTATCGGTCATGGCGGCAACGATGCGCAGAAAGTAATGGGTATCATTACCGTTGCCCTGATCTGCACGCATCAGATCCACTCTTTCTCAGAGATGCCGGTATGGGTACCGCTGACTTGCTACTCGGCCATAGCGCTGGGCACCATGAGCGGCGGCTGGAAGATCATCAAGACCATGGGCACCCGCATCACCAAGGTTACGCCATTCGAAGGCGTGGCTGCAGAGACCGCAGGAGCTATTACCCTGTTTCTTACGGAGAACCTTAAAATACCCGTGAGCACTACGCACACCATCACCGGCTCCATCATCGGTGTAGGAGCCACAAAGCGCCTGTCTGCTGTGCGCTGGGGCGTTACCATCAACCTGCTTTGGGCGTGGATACTCACCATCCCGGTAAGTGGATTGCTGGCGGCCGGCGTATACTACATTGTCAATTTGTGCATGTAGTACGGCGCAGTACATTCTCGTTTTGGGAAGAAGCGTCTACAATAGCCGCCGCCATGAGCCCGAAGGGATGGAATAACAACATATCCAGGCTTAGCCAAAATGCGCAACCGGTTGCCCGCGGACGGTAATTTCAAGCAGAGTGGATATAGTTCTTTTACCTATTACGCCTTAACATATTTTTATACATCTCCTCACTTTAACTACGCACGTTTTTCGCTACTTTTGTAGATTGCCTTTTTTGAACTAAGCGGGGATTTTTCGCGATGATCAGGAAGACAAAGGGTTATATATACCCGCACAACTAAGATAGGAGAAAAGCATAATGTCGCTACCCCCAATACTGAGATACGTTTACAACCATGGTACCGAAGAGGTAATAAGGCGTGGTAAAAAAATATTTTACACATCCGGTGTCCAGATGCTGGACGTGGACCATCTGCTGGAGCAGGTAAGGTTCAGGGTGCGCAACGACCTCTACCAGAATTACTACACGGTTACGATCAATAAATATCTGCAGCCCAGCGAACTGTCTGTAAGGTGCCAGTGCCCTTACAACCTGGGAGAGATCTGCCGCCACGAAGTGGCGGGGCTGTTTCAACTCAATGACATACTGCAGAGCGGTTTCTTTGAGAATACAAATATTACCTACGACCAGAAACATACCGTGGTGCGGATGCGGCAGATCACCAAGCAGATGCTGCAGATATTCACTTCGCCGGATTCGCTGGACAAAGCAGAGCGCCTTGCGGCCTCTAACAAAGCGGTGATCGATGTAAGCAAAAGCGACAGGATTACAGCCAAGGTACCCGAAAACGGACGCACTTACAATGTTACCATAAAGCAGAACGAAGAACGTTATTTCGATACGTCGTGTGATTGCGATGAGAAAAGTCATCCGCTGTGCACGCACAAGGCTACGGTATTCATCCAGGTATTAAAGACGTTGGGTGCACATCATTTTCAGTCATTGCAAAACCAGGACGTTCAGAAAAATAAGCTGCTGGAACAATACGGCTATTCCCTCAAAGACGACCTGACCAATAAATTTACATTTACCTACGAGAACAATAAGCCCTTCCTCAGGGTGCTGGATCCTACTATAAAGAAAGTAGGCGCCAAACAACATGTGCAGGAGGAGGTGCAACCGGTGGTGGAAACTGCGGTCGCGACTCGTGAAGAAAAAAGGCTGGGCATCGTGATCGATCCGCTGTCTAAAGCCTTTCCTTTTGTGGATGTAGTGCTGGTAGCCGGCGCAGTAGATGAAGATGAGCGCAAAATGGTAGGCGGTATCGACAAGCTGGAACTGAGTCAATATATAAACCCTACACGCTACCGCCCGGATGAGCGGGATATGCTGCCTGTGGTAAGAAAATTCCTGCCGGAGGAGCTGTTGAAATTTTTGAAGAAAAATCTACCTTTTGGGGACTTTCTGCATGACTACGATACCTTGTTGAAAGATGTGCCGCAGGATGAAGTGAAGGAACAGGCGTGGGAATACCTGCTGCCTAAGTACCAGAAATTACTGGATCGTTACTCTGCTTATCCTTTTGTCTACATCAGGATGAAAGGCAAGCCGCTTTCATCAACCGGCATTAAGCAGATCGCATTTGCCGAGAAGCCTGCCCATCCGCAGCTCATCGTGAAGAACGAAGGTGCGAACCATACCATTGCACTCGAGTGGATCATAGACAACAATGCCGTACCGCACAAGGACATTACCGTCCTTAACACCGCGTTGTTGCAGTACGATGATCGCATTTTCGCACTGGGAAGCATACAGGAGGTTCAGCTTTCCGAGATATTCCAGCCCAGTGGCAAGATGACCATACCAGCCAAAGAATGGCCCGACTTTCTGCAGGAGAAATTGATGGACTGGAGCAATAAGGTGCATGTTCATTTCTCTGAAGAGCTGATAGAGCATGTGTACAAAGCCCGCCCCGGATACAGGCTTTATCTTACAGAGCGCGATCAGTCGCTGGTATTGCAGCCTGCATTTGTATACAATGGCGTAGAGATACGTCCCGGCTACTTTGGCGATGTGATACAGCCGCACAATGGCATTGTAAAGATCATGCAGCGCAATGAGGCTGTTGAAAATGAATTCATGGAGCTGTTGCAGACACTGCATTCAGACATCCAGTTAAATAAAAAAGAACAATTCTTCCATCTTTCCGGAACAGCCGTACTTGCCAATAACTGGTTCTACACGTTCACAGAAATGATGCGGGAGAAAGAAGTCGACCTGCTTGGTTTCGAGGGCCTGAAAAATCTTCGTGTCAATGTTCACAAGCCCGAAACACGAGTTCAGGTAAGCAGCGGCATTGATTGGTTCGATGCTTCTGTAGAGCTGAAATTCGGCGACCAGGTAGTGTCTATTATTGAAGTGAAGAAAGCCCTCGCGCAGCGCCAGAACTTCGTGAAGCTGGGCGATGGCTCTATTGGTTTGCTCCCTGAAGACTGGCTAAAGAAATACAGCCTGCTCCTGAAGATGGGAGAGACCAAGGGAAACAAGATCAGGCTGAAGAAATTCCACTTCAGTGTGCTCGATGAGTTGCTTGCGGAGATAGATGAAGACACGCTGCAGCAGGAACTGGAAGTAAAGAAAGGTAAGCTGGAGAATATTCTCACCAATGATTACAGCCTGATAGCTCCGCCGGAGCATCTGACGGCAACGCTGCGCCCATACCAGCTCGCGGGTTTTCAGTGGCTCATATTTTTGAATGAGGCAGGGTGGGGTGGTATTCTAGCCGATGACATGGGTCTCGGTAAAACGGTACAAACGCTCACCTTCTTCCAGCACTATAAGAATACGCATCCCGATGCAAAATTCATGGTCGTATGTCCTACCACGCTGATGTATAACTGGGAGAATGAAATAAAGAAGTTCACCCCTGAGCTTACGCACTGCATTCACCATGGCCCTAAGCGCAGCATAGACCTGGGCGCCTACGATGGTTTTGATATCATCATCACCACCTACGGCACTATGCGCAGCGACATCAAGTCGTTCAAAGAAATACAGTTCGATTACGTGGTGCTCGATGAGTCCCAGTCTATTAAGAATCCACAGTCGCAGGTGGCCAAGGCTTCGTTGTTGTTGAAGAGCAGGAACCGACTTGCACTGAGCGGTACACCCGTTCAGAACAATACATTCGACCTCTATGCGCAGATGAACTTCCTCAACCCCGGTATGCTCGGCAGCCGCGAGTTTTTCATGAGCGAGTTTGCTACGCCTATTGATAAATTCAGGGAAGACGAAGTGAAGCAGCAGTTGCGCAAGCTCACCTATCCCTTCCTGCTGCGCCGCACCAAGGAGCAGGTGGCAAAGGATCTGCCTGAAAAGACAGAGACAATACTCTACTGCGAGATGGGGCCGGAACAGCGCAAGATATACGATGCCTACCGCAACATATACCGCTCGCAGATACTGGGCATGATAGAAGAGAAAGGTATGGAACGCTCGCAGATGCACATCTTACAAGGCCTCACCAAGCTTCGCCAGATATGCGATTCTCCGGCCATCATGAACGAAGAAGAGCGTTTTCACAACTACTCCATCAAGCTGGATGAACTATCGCGCGAGATAACCGAGAATGTAGGTGACCACAAAGTGCTCGTGTTCTCGCAGTTCCTGGGTATGCTGGCGCTTATCAGGCAAAAACTGGAAGAAGAGAACATCAGCCATGTTTACTTTGATGGCAGCAGTACCTCAAATGAGCGTGAGACGGCCATACAGGAATTCCAGAACAATCATGAATGCCGCGTATTCCTTATCTCGCTCAAGGCCGGTGGTATCGGTCTTAACCTTACTGCGGCCGATTACGTTTACATCGTAGACCCTTGGTGGAACCCGGCAGTGGAACAACAAGCCATTGACCGAACGCACCGTATCGGCCAGACCAAGAACATCTTCGCTTATCGTCTGATCTGTAAAGATACCCTCGAAGAAAAGATGCTGCAGCTGCAGGAGCGCAAGCGCGCCCTCGCCGCAGACCTCGTATCAGATGACAGCGCCTTCCAGCGCCGCCTCACAAGAGATGACATAGAATTCTTATTCAGTTAGTATAAGTGTCCCACACCTCAAAGGTGTGGGACACTTATACGATTCCTGTTTACGCCAGGTAAGACCTCAGCATCCACGCCATTTTCTCATGGCTCTTCATTACGCCTGTAATAAAATCAGCGGTTCCCGCGTCCTTATACTCGTCTTGTGTAGTGTTAATGTCATTCCTGCACATGCGGATGATGGTCTCGTGGTCGTCCAGCAAAGATTGTATCATCTTCCTGGTGTCACTTTCATCCTGCCCTTCGGTGAGGCGGGTAGCCTTTGCAAACGCATTCAGCGAGCCCAGGGAGTAATGCCCCAGCATGCGCACACGCTCCGCTACCTCGTCCATGATCTCGTCCAGCTCTTCATACTGGCCTTCAAAAAATTTGTGCATTTCCATAAAACCGGGACCTGTCACATTCCATTGGTAATTCCGTGTTTTGGCATAAAGGGTGAACTCGTCAGCCAGTAATACATTCAGCAGTTTTGCCACGCCAAGCAAGTGGCTGTCTGCGATCCCGATGTTTGCTTTCATATAGTATGTGTTTTGGTAAAATTGTTAAGTCCAAAAGTATCAAATACCGTTTTTGGTCATACTCAATATTCTTCAATACGCGGATAACGTTTTTTTATTATTGCTGGCCCTGCCCGAAATCAGTATCTTGTACTTGAAAACGCATATCCATGACAAAGTCTACCATCATCATAATTATCGCCCTGTGGCTGTTATGTACTTTATACTATTCACTGGCGAGGGTATACCACTTCCCCCATGCTCATGCTGCGCAGATAGGTACCTGGGTCGCCAGCGGTCTGCTGCTTGTCTGCATCATTATTTATATCAGGAAGCATAAGGATAGCATGAAGTAGCAGGGAGAAATTGCAGTGGCGGCAATAAATTCATAGATTGGCACTATATTTTACAGATATTGTACGGTAACTCAGGAACCCAACCAAGTATATGTTCAATTGTTTTAAAATAAACCGGCTCCTACCTGCCTTTCTGCTTATCTTATTCTTTTCAGGCAGTGCGGGTGCGCGCCACATCAGGGATACCGTTCGTTTCCGGAAGTCGGTGGCGGAGAAGCATGCATTGAAGCTATCAGACAGCTCGCTGAACGATATAGGCATAGACAGCATCCTCAATAAGATCGAGAATGTACACAATACCCTCAACCGCATCATTCATACCACCAGCGTAGGCTTCAATACCCGTGATATCGAGGATAACTATCCCGAGATGGATTCCAACATTGATATCATAGACGAGAACCTGTCTCTGTACACCAATGTGCTGGACGTAAAGAACCTCCAGATGTTCGACCTGCTGCTCAAGAGCCTGCAGACCGAGCTATCCGACTGGCGCGAAATGCTCTTTAAGTACGATAAGGAACTCGTGGACATGAGCAATGAAATGGGCGCCTTCAAAAGAGACAGCCTGCTGCACCAGATACTCCGCGACTCCGCTTTCAAAAGCCTTTACCAGAACGAGATTACCGACCTAAAAGCCAAGTGGGGCGTCTCTAAGAAAGCCATCAGTGACAACATCTCCCGCATCAACCAGTTGCAGGCCAGCGTATCCAACGAGTACTTTACCATTATAGACCTGCAGAACAAAAGCCACGACCTGCTGAAGAAGGTAAGCACCCGTTCTTTAAGCAAGGAATATGACTTCCTGTGGAACATCCAAAGCAAGACGATAGGGGAGACCGACGCCACCGACCAGCTCGCGAAGCGCTCCTACCATGGCCAGCGGCGGGTGTTGCGTTACTACTTCAAGCGTAATATGTCCGACCAGCTATGGCTGCTGTTCACTGGTATCCTCTTCCTTCTATGGATATTCAGGAACTTCCGGAAGGTAGAGAAGAACGACGGACTGCAGAAGGTG
>CAINOM010000720.1 GCA_903851455.1 uncultured Bacteroidota bacterium
GTTCGCCCAGCCCCGCCATCATCACCTCAAGTTCCGGCAGCGTTATTTCACGCAGATTCTTCATGGCGCAAAGGTAAGTTAATAGGTTAAAAGGTTGATATGTTAATATGTTAAAACGTTTGAAAACGTTGGTACGTAGAGACGCAATGCTTGCGTTTCCGGGCCGACACGCGGAAGGACGATGTTTGCTTTCCAGGCTAACACTCGGAGGCTAATGCTTAACTCCGCGCCATGAGACGCACAATATACAGTTCTACAGTATCTGATTCTTTAGCAGATCTTCAAAATTGTCCCGCCTCCTGATAAGCGCGGCCTTCCCGTCTTTCACCATTACTTCAGCCGGTTTCAGCCGCGAATTGAAGTTGCTGCTCATCTCAAATCCATAAGCGCCCGCGTTATGAAATACAAGGTAGTCGCCCTCCTTTATCTCACTCAGCACTCGGTCCCATGCAAAGGTGTCGGTCTCACAAATATTGCCCACAACGGTGTAAATACGTTTTGCACCCGCAGGGTTTGAGATATTAGATATCCTGTGATAGGCATCATAGAACATGGGCCGTATAAGGTGGTTAAACCCTGAGTTAACCCCGGCAAACACGGTCGCCGTAGTTTGTTTGATCACGTTGGCCTTTACTATAAAATAACCGCACTCGCTCACCAGGTACTTGCCTGGCTCAAACCACATCTCCAGTTTGCGATGGTAACCTGCTTCAAATGTTTTCGCTGCTTCCGCCACCCTGGCACCCAGCAGTTGCACATCTGTATCGTGCTCGTCTTCTTTATAGGCCACCTTAAATCCGCTGCCAAGATCAATAAAATCAAGTGCGTCAAAATGAGTGGCCACATCAAACAACACGTCCAGCCCCTGCAGGAACACCTCTATGTCTTTTATCTCACTCCCGGTATGCATGTGCAGGCCGGCCACATGCAGCCCTGTTGTTTTCACTATCCGCTCTATGTGCCGCAACTGGTGTATCGAGATACCAAATTTGCTATCTATATGACCGGTAGATATTTTATAATTGCCACCCGCAATAATATGCGGGTTGATGCGGATACACACCGGGTAGCCACCGCCATATTTATGCCCGAACTGCTCCAGTATAGAAATGCTGTCTATATTGATACGCACGCCAAGCTCCACGCCTTCTGCATATTCGCTCAGGTCCACACCATTTGGCGTGAAAAGAATTTCTTCCGGCTTATAACCCGCCAGCAGGCCCAGCTTCACTTCATTAATGCTCACACAGTCCAGCAATGCGCCAAGACTGTGCATGTACTTCAATATGTTCACATTGCTTAGTGCCTTGCAGGCATAGAAAAATTTCGTAGGATACCCGTTGAAGGCTTCTCTAAGTTTGTGGTATTGTTCTGCTATTTTTTCTGCGTGATATACATACACAGGTGTGCCGAATTCGTCGGCAATGGAAACTAATTGTTCGCTGGTGAGTCCGTTCATGGGGCAAAAATAACGAACTGTGCCTGATACAAGCAAAACAATAAGTAATCACTAATTTTGATAAATGGCGATCCGGGTTATCCAAAAGCTGGGAGTTCTAGGGCTCTTACTATGTATGGGCTTTTCGGTTCCTGCACAAATTGATGATACAGAACTTGCTAAGTCCAAACCCGTTTCCATTCAATGGGTGGACAAATTAAGTGGCGACTTTTCATTCAAAGACATTTGGGACTACGGGTTCGATGTTCATAGGAACGACTTCGGTCAATTGGTTTGTGAAATGTACTGTTCGGAAGAGTGTGATGCAATGGTGGATAGCAGCGGCCGGATTAAAGCAGATTCACTGGTAGCCTATTACAAGCTCGTTGATACTACCCATCAATACCACGCTATTGTCAGTGAGGCAACGACCTATGGATGGAGTGACGAGCCATATTTGGACGCAACAAGGATAAGCCAGGATACGGTTTATTGTAACACTTTTTGTGACGGGGGCATATATACCGCCCTGCATCTTTATCTTGTCAAAGACCAATGCTTTGCTGTAATACGGTTTCATAGCCCGGCCTCACCCCGCCATGGTGGCGGAGTTCATTATTATTTCTGCAAGAGCGGCACAATAAAAATTGACAAAAAGTTGTGGGTAAACGGCGTGTTAAAGGCAACCTTCAATCTCGATTTCGATGACCCTAAATATCCTGAAAACGAGATGTATTGGAATGGCAGGATTTATAAGCAGATCGTGGCCGGTAGCGATTAATTCATCGGCTGTCTCGCTTTAAGAAAATTCCTGGCCGCTTCTTCTCCATTGGTAAATAACAACTTCTTCTGTTCCATCGTTATCCGCCTCACGCGTGGACTCAGATTACTTGTGCTGATGTAGATAGTATGTTTCTGCTCCTCACCGTGCGGTATATTCTTGTTTAGTTGCTCAATGGTAAGATTGTACAAAGCGCCGATATAGCCGGGAAACGAATGAATGTCATATGGTGCTATACCAGTGTTAGTTTTCGAGTATTCCATTTGTTCAGGCCGTTCCAGTTTCAATCCCAGTGTGTGTTCGTTGATCGTATTGCCGGCATTGTCACGATCGCTGTTAAATAGATTTATTGGATAGTTCGCGAGTAGTCCGCCATCAACATATACATTGTAATGCCCCACCTTTTCAGGATGCTCAACTACTTTCCCCGTGCTGTCCATGAATACCGCGCCAAAATAAATGGGCACAGAGGCACTTGCCCGCACAGCGGTTTTCACGGGCATATTGGGGTGGGTTTCCCAACTGAATACTTCAAGATTTTGCATGGTGAGGTTGGTCGCTGTAACGTAAAGGTCTTTGTACTTCTTGTTGCTCATTGCCAGCTTATGCAATTGCAGGAAAGTCGTATTTTCATCACCTGTCTGCACCGCTATTTGTTCGCCCATCCATCGCTCCAGTTTTTCTCCTTTATACCAGCCGTAGTTTTTTCTTACTCTTTTTTGCCCGCCAATGAACATCCACTCCCCGTCGTTGAAGGTGGCAATGTCGAGGTTCAGCATTATTTCTTCCATCTGCTTTGCCGTATATCCCATACAAAACAACGCACCCGTTATAGCCCCCACAGACGTGCCCGCTACTTTTTCTATCCCTTGTGTTATTTTTTGCTCCTCCAGCACCTTTATAGCTCCCGTATACGCTATTCCACGGATGCCGCCGCCTTTCAGCACCAGGTATTTATACTCCTGTGCTGCGCAGATGCGTGGAAAAATGAACGCGATAAAAACAAAGATGATCTTGCTCATGTATCAGCGGGTTTGTGGTCCTCCCGATTTAAAATAAAATGCTTTGTTCAGATATGACAACAAAACAACCAACTTATCAACCTATCAACTTATCACTTACTTCACCTGTCTTCTGTACAGCGCAAATGCCAGCCCCGCGAAGATGACATTGGGTATCCACACTGCTGCCAGCGGACTAAGATTAGATTTCGCAGAAAATGTAGTAGATAGCTGCATGAACATGATGTAGATAGCGCTGATCACAATACCAATGGCCAGGTGCAGACCGCTGCCACCGCGTATCTTACGGCTGGCTATGCAAGCACCTATTATGGTGAGTACAAAGGCTGCAAATGGCTGTGCAGAGCGCCGGTCCTCCTCTATATAATACAGGTTCAGATTTTCCCGCCCGCGCAGTTGCTCCTGGGCTATGTAGCTATTGAGCTGTGGTGTTGTCAGCGCTTCTTTTATAGCATCGGTCTTGCTCAGGTCCAGTGGCACGAATGAGTACTTTATATCCGTATCCTGCAGTTTACGCACGCTTTCCGACATTGTATCATTAGTGCGGATCACCACATTATGCAGGTGCCATATTTTCTTTGCAGTATCATACGTAATGTTGTCGGCCATCAGCTTTTCTTTCAGCATTGTACCATGGATGCGCTCCGCTGTAAAACGGTTGCCCGATAAGTTGCCGAAATTAAAGTTCTGCATGTAGATGTACACGTCTTTGGATATGCCCAGGTGGATATTGTCTCCCGCATAGGTATAGTTGCCTTCGTTGATATAAGTGTCCTCAAAATGAATGCGCTGCTTATTAGCAATGGGTATGATCCAGTGATTGGCTACCAGCGACACCAGGCAAAGAAAACCGCCGCCTATCAAATAGGGCCGCAGAAAACGTTGAAACGACACTCCGGACGATAGTATAGCAATGATCTCTGACTTGTACGCGATCTTGGAGGTGAAAAATATCGTCGCAATAAATATGAACAGCGGGAAAAGGAGGGCCGTAATATGCGGGACAAAGTTCTTATAATAATTGACCACCTCTGCCAGCGGCACCTTTTTAGAAACTATATTATCCACCTTCTCGGAATAGTCTATTACACAAGATATGAGCGCAAGCACCATTATGGCAAAGAAAAAAGTGCTCAGCAGTTTCTTGATAATGTACCAGTCCAGTTTTTTGATAAGCGCCATAATGCAGGATCAAAAGTAAACAGTCAAACGCTAAAAGATGTATAATAATAAGTAATTGTCTCTCAGAAGATGTAGCGCCGCAAGATTTCGTGGCTCGCGGTTCTGCCCGCAACGGCTACAGCCGTTGTTTCAACCTTGGTATCATCTCATTTTTCCATGCATTATAATCTCCGGCTATTATATGTGCCCTAGCTTCTTTCACCAGGTGCAGGTAAAAAGCAAGATTATGTATACTTGCTATGCTTAGCGCCAGTATCTCGGATGATACGAACAAATGCCGCAAATAGGCCTTTGTATAAAACCTGCTCGTATGGCAGTCTAGCCCTTCGTCCATTACGCTGAAGTCATTCTCCCACTTTTTGTTCTTTATGTTTATTACGCCCTGGGTGGTGAATAACATCCCGTTTCGTCCATTCCGTGTAGGCATTACACAGTCAAACATGTCTATTCCCAGCGATATATTCTCTAGTATGTTCCACGGATTGCCCACACCCATCAGGTAGCGAGGCTTATCCGTCGGCAGGTAGTCGCAGCAGAGCGCGGAGAACTCGTACATCATCTCTTCAGGCTCACCCACCGACAGACCGCCTATCGCGTTGCCATCGCAGTCCATACTGGCCACAAACTCCGCCGATGCCTGCCGCAGATCTTTATAAGTGCTTCCCTGCACAATAGGAAATAACGATTGCTCGTAGCCATACTTCGGCTCTGTATTACCCATCTGTGTCGCGCATCTCGCCAGCCACCTATGCGTTAGCTCCATCGATTTCTTTGCATAATCATATTCCGAGGGGTAGGGTGGGCATTCATCAAATGCCATGATAATATCGGCGCCTATGCTGCGCTGAGTATCTATTACATTCTCCGGCGTAAACAGATGCCTGGAGCCGTCTATGTGCGACTGGAACACTACGCCTTCCTCTTTTATTTTCCGGTTCGCCGCCAGCGAGAAAACCTGGTAGCCGCCGCTATCCGTGAGAATTGGTCGGTCCCATCCATTGAATTTATGCAGCCCACCGGCTTGCTCCAGTATGCGGGTTCCGGGCCTCAGGTACAGATGGTAGGTATTGCCCAGTATTATCTGCGCTTTCACTTCCTCTTTAAGCTGGTCTTGTGTCACGGCCTTCACACTGCCTGCCGTACCCACTGGCATGAAGATTGGGGTCTCTATAACTCCATGGTCGGTTGTTATTACGCCTGCACGTGCCTTAGAGTTGGTGTCGGTTGATTGTAGTTCGAAATTCAAAAGATAATTTGTTGCGGAGTAATTGTAATTTTATTTTGTTAGGGCTGCTTCTATTTGGGCAATTAGATCGGTGGCCGGTTCCACTAAAGCCACGACATAATCCCGCTCAAATTCTACAAAAGCGTCATAGTCGCCGGTTTGCCTTAAACTGAAAATAGTTGAGTAGAATTTCCCCGAGTCAGGCTTGATCAATCCTGGTTTTATAAAGTGCAAACCAAACATTTGTTTCGTTCCTGCATGTGTTTGCGTTTCTATTTCATGATCAATAAGAAGCGCTGTTACGGCATAA
>CAINOM010000721.1 GCA_903851455.1 uncultured Bacteroidota bacterium
ATGGATAAATGAGCTGCCGCGGAGTTTATGCCGTGCGGCAGCTTTTTAAGTCCGATCTGGGATTCTAAGGATTAAAACGATAATCGTTACAAGTCCACATTGATCACTTAGTGTGTATAGAAATGTAACGAGGATGTCCGAAAGCCGAATTTAATATACTCAAGCTATAAGCCATGCTGTCATTCAGATAGTAATAAGTCAATATCCCGCCGCCGGGACAACTATGGTATTCAATATATTTATCGGTCAAGGTATCGATATACGATAAGTACATTGGAGCACCATCATATTGAAACGTTACGATACCAGAATCTACTACCTGCACCATGAGCATTGTATCCAGGTCCGAACCAGCTAAACCTGCACCTCCAATAGTCCCAACCCACTCTCTTGTGCCACCCATCTGCAATGTATAGTGTGAACCAGTAACCGGCGTAACATATACGGGCTGGTTAATGGCCTTAACCGTGCTGCCATTAAAACTGAGCGTAACATTGTAACTCCCCCCGATGGCGTAACTATGTGTGGGAAACTCTTCAGTAGATGTAGTGCTATCCCCGAAATCCCACAAGTAAGAAGTGCCGGCAGGGATATTGACCGTGGGATATGGGCTAAACCTCGCAGGAACTCCCGGATAGAAAGTGCAGCCAAATACAGAATCATAAAACGATGTGGGCAGGGCGTCCTGACTGCTTACCGGTGTATTGTTTTTCTTGCATGCGGAAACAAGAAATGGTACAATGCAGGTCACAATAATAATTCGCTTGCTCTTTAAAAGAATAAGTTTCATATATGTTAGTTAAACCAAATACTCACTAAAATAGCTTACTGAATTGATCACTGCCGCCAGCAACGCGTTGGTCTCACTTTTTTTGTAATAATCGCTACACATTCAGAGACCAGGTCACGTACCGGCATCACTGGGTATGCAAGGACAGCTGCGGGTAGTCTTCTCCAACTGTTCCCTGCGTCCAGGCGTTATAATAATAGCTCATGCTGTCGCGGAGGTAGTAATAAGTCAGCGATCTCAGACCGGAACAATCCCTGTAAGTAATAAAATTTTTCGTTACTGTGTCGATGTAGGAAATATACATAGGTGCGTCTGCGTATAAAAATGTGACGATACCGGAATCGACAACCTGTACCGCAAATGTAGAATCAACGCTGCCTATACGAGGAAAAACACCATTGTTGCCTGACGCATTACCAACCCATGATCTCATGCCACCCATAAGCTGCGTGTAATGCGAGCCGGTTATCGGCGTAACATACACAGTACGACTCAATGCCGGAACTATACTGTTATTAAAACTTATGGTGACGGTATACGTACCACCGACCGAATAGGCATGTGTGGCAAACATACCGGAAGATGTATCGCCATCACCAAAACTCCACGTAAAAGTGATACCCGCAGGAACATTTGTGGACGATGGACTAAACTTCACCGGCACACCAGGGTACAATGCACAACCAGCCGAAGAATCGATTATGCCCGTAGGCAGGCTATCGGTGGTGCTGGAGGTAACAGGTGGTGCTGCATTATTTTTATTGCATGACGGGAACAGCAAAGCTGTGAAGCCAGCGATAATGAGCGTAAGTAAGTTTTTTGAAATGGAGGGTCTCATAGTCATATAAAGTTACTGTTGTTCTTTAAAATAACAACTCAGTGAGATCAACACCACCAGCAATGCCCCGATCACATTCAGCCAGAGGAAAGAGACAATGTCCATACAGTAGATCAAGATCACACTAGCTTCCGCAATCAAGGCTGCCGTGAAAACCGTGTTTCCGTTGGCGCGCTTCATATAGAACGCAACAAGGAAGATTCCTAGTATGGTACCGTAGAAAAGAGAGCCGAGAATGTTTACCGCTTCTATGAGTGAGCCGAGTTTTGCGGCAAACATAGCGATGCAAATGCAGAATATCCCCCACCCGAGTGTGTGCAGCCTGCCGTACTGCAATTC
>CAINOM010000722.1 GCA_903851455.1 uncultured Bacteroidota bacterium
CCATCATGCGGTTAGCGGTTTCCATGGCGCGGTTAAAGTCGTAGGTGGTGACGCCCTCTGCGCCGCCCCATGAGAAAGATGGCACAAATTTCTCCGGAAAGCCCCCGCCAAAAATATTGCACGATACACCTACCACGGTGCCGGTATTGAACATGGTATTGATGCCGCATTTGGAATGATCGCCCATCAGCAGGCCACAAAAAGTAAGTCCTGTTTTTACAGATTTCTTTGCGGCTTCATCCCATATTTTTATCTCGTCGTAATTGTTCTTCAGGTTAGAGCAGTTGGTATCAGCGCCCAGGTTACACCATTCACCTATCACCGCATTGCCCAGGTAGCCGTCATGAGCTTTATTGCTGTTGGCAAAGAAGACAGCATTGTTGATCTCGCCGCCCACTTTGCAGCCGGGGCCTATGGTAGTAGCCCCGTACAGTTTAGCGCCCATTTTCACCACAGCATGCTCGCAAACGGCTATCGGGCCACGCATCATGGCGCCCTCCAGTATTTCGGTGTCTTTTGCTATGTAGATTGGTCCGGTTGCGGCATTGAGTATGCAGCCTGCGTATATGTTTGCGCCTTCTTCGATAAACAGGTTTTCGGAGCCAGCCACGGTCACTCCTTCGGGTATGGGTGCGCTTTTCCGGCCATTTGTAATGATCGCGAAGTCTTCACGTATCGCACGGTCGTTTTGCGAGAAGATGTCCCACACATTCTTTAGTGAATATACTGGGCCATCGTACTGCAGTTGAGCGAGCGATTTTACATGCTCGTGGAAGTCTGAGATGCTGTATTCGTTAGCAGCGAGGCGGGCGGCGATAACAATACCGTCTTTAACCAGGGCTTTGCCAAGGGGTAGCGTATTGACGGCCTCCATCAGGCCGGTGCTGGCAAAAACCGCACCATCCAGGTATAAGTTGTCGTTTGATACATTGGCTGGGAACACTGCCCGGAGGTGTTCTTCGGTAAGCGAGCTTGTTGTTTTTCCCAGGATCAGCTCCCACCGCTCGCGCATGGTGAGTATGCCGCACCTGATATCTGCTGCCAGGCGCGTATGCGTAAAGGGTAAAAGGCGGTCGCGGCCGGTACTATCGAAAAGAATATAATTCATGCCCCCTGTTAAGAAGTCTCTTTCGTAGTACCTAAAAGGGATAAGAGATGTAAGTAAGAAATCCCGAAAAATAGTGATTTTCCGGGATTTACTTTGTGGTCCTTATTAATGTAATCACTGCACCAGCAGATGCCTTGCAGCTGATTATTTTTTCTTTGCGTAACGGTTCTTGAACTTCTCGATACGGCCCGCGGTATCTACGAACATAGACTTACCGGTGTAGAAAGGATGAGAAGTGTTTGAGATCTCGACCTTTATGATCGGGTACTCTTTGCCATCTTCCCAAAGAACGGTTTCCTTTGAAGGCGCTGCAGAACGGGTCAAAAACATGTGCTCGTTGGAAGTGTCTTTAAATACTACCGTGCGGTAAGCTTCCGGGTGAATTCCTTTTTTCATTTTATGAATTTTTTAGTGCATGGATTTTGCCATGCGTGAATTAAGTGTGCAAAGGTATGGGAAATAACCCATCCGGCAAAACTAAGTAGCAGATATACTATTCTGCATATTTTGCAAGGTCGCCAGCGGCCTCTTCAGACACATTATATTTTCCTACTACCTTTCCGCTTGGGTCAAGAAGGAAAGCCTGCGGGATGGACTGGATGCCATAAATAGCTGCAGGCTGAGACTGCCAGCCGCCCAGGTCGCTCATCTGGTATGGCCATGTAAGGCCGTCTGCCTTTATAGCGTTAACCCATGCTTCTTTATTCTGATCGAGAGATACGTTGAGGACGGTGAAACCGTTCTTCGCGCCCTTGAATTTTTTACCGGAAAACTCCTTGTACAGCTTTACCAGTCCCGGGTTTGACCTACGGCATGGGCCGCACCAGGATGCCCAGAAGTCAACCAATACATAACGTCCCTTGTTTATTTCAGAGAGTTTGATGGTCTTTCCTTCAGGATTATTGAACGCCAGTTCAGGAGCTTTTTGTCCCAACTGTACCTTGGTACTGGACATTTGTGCATTCGCCGAGACAATGATGCCCACTGCGAGGGCCAGGGTGCTGATGATTTTCTTCATGTTTGATTTATTGTGAAGGTGTAAATATAGGGCAAAATGTTTTGCAAATACAAGATTGAACCGTTCAATACTTGTTTTAACAGCCTTTTGCGTAACTATTGGCGCAACACATCTATATATTTGCATTGTCCTATGAATAATCGGATTGTATACATAAAATCTGTAGGGTGGTTTGTGGCCTGGATGATCATCTGGTTTATTGTGGGTGGCGTTTTGTCGCTGATACCGATGGGACTTC
>CAINOM010000723.1 GCA_903851455.1 uncultured Bacteroidota bacterium
GATATTTGAGTTTACAGAGGCCATGCCTTACTTGCTTTAGTAGTTATTAATTAAGAATTCAATCGCGTTTCATTCGCAAACGGTGGTTCTTGCTACACCGTCCCTGCTCGTGGTCTTGCTTTTCTGCCGCAGACTTACGACTTTGAAGCCGCATACTTAGCTTGCGTATACAGATCATAGAGATTTTGTTTCATCCGTTGTCCGTCCAGCTGCGAGGCCAGGAGACTGGCTAACTTTTGCAGTATCGCGTCCTGCAGGTCCGGGTCACGCTTTTGCAATTGTTGAATAAAACAATTGAGCTGTGCATTCACATCTGTGTATTGTTTGCAGTCATCCACTATCGTGAGCACGTCTATTGCTTTCCCAAGGGCGGTTATCAATTGCTGGCGCACGGTATTATCGATATCGCCGGGTATTATCGCGGTCAGGATATCGGCAACGGGCGAAGAAAGCAGGTTCTTCACTGCTGTAGTAATCTTTAACGCCGTATCAACATGCTCATCGACATAGCTGTCGAAATCCCGCAACAGAGATTTGATCTGGCCTTTCATTTTTGTACAAAACATAGAGTCTCTCGGTTTTTAGTCATTATTAATTGGTTTTATCTCGAGGGCATGTATTCGCGCTGAGTGCTCATTGAGGCGGCGGTGTATCACGGCATCCTGCTCTTGCAGGCCCTTTATCTGCTGTCCCTGTATCGTCGTGGCATTGGTTAGCTGCTTCAGCTCCAGCACTATCTCATCCAGTCTCTTGATCACCTGGTCCGTTACCACCTTGATTATAAAACCAAGGGTCGTTGCCATGACTCCCGCCACCCCAACAAGCATCCATATCTTTATCTCAAAAAGCATACTCCTTTGATTTGTTATTCTACTCTCGCAAAAAGAATTTTATTCTTAAAGTTTTGCGGTCTTAAAAACAATTAAGGGAGCCGCATCTTTGCGCGTTTGTAAACGATTTCTTTCGAACCTGATTTTGCTATTACGCAGCAGCCTGCACTATCGCTACAATGCCTTTCGCATCACTACGGCGCATCCTGGCACCCATGCGCACGCTTACACTGTACACATCACCGTAGTAGGTAGGGTCGCCGATACGTTCAAAAAATTTGATATCGCCAAGCGCGCGTTCCACCGCACCTATCTGCCAGCACAGTACTCCAT
The DNA here is from genome assembly GCA_903851455.1 of uncultured Bacteroidota bacterium. Classification (GTDB taxonomy): domain Bacteria; phylum Bacteroidota; class Bacteroidia; order Chitinophagales; family Chitinophagaceae; genus Nemorincola. The sequence goes on from CAINOM010000723.1 coordinate 1,164, forward strand.
CGTTGTCTGCGGCAGCTGGTGTTGCGCCATAGGGGTTCACCACGGGTGCAGTGTCGTTGGTGTAGGTCACCACGTTGCTGCGCATCATGATGTTGAAACCAAACAGTCTGCCCAGCACGCCATCTTTCACATCATACGCTGCGCTGAAGTCACGGTACTGAGTCGCAGACATATCATCTGTCAGTTGCTGGAACATATCTGCACTGATCAGTGCATAGCGACCTTCCATCGGTATGTTTTGTTTGTTCAGCTGCAGTTGCGCGGCCTTCAGATCAGTCACAGTAAACTTCGCGCGGTTGCCCGTGGTCCCGGCCAGGGTTGTCGCTGTTGATACGCCACTGGTACGTATCACCAGTCCTGTGCTTCCGCTTGGCGACCAGTCTATCAGCAGATTGTCAGCCACTGTTTGTCTCAGCGATGACTCATACTCTCCGAGCACACTTTCGCGCTTGTTATAGCTCAGCTCAAAAGTTTCCGCATTAGGAATGAGTATAGGATCAGTAGTATACTCATCAAGCGTATACGTGATGTCTGTATCCCCACGCTGTACCACGGTTGCCGGCAGTGAAGACCGGTTTTTTACTATGTTAGGCAGCGCACCTGCCTGTGGTATGTGTACCACTTTTCCTTGCAGCACATACTGTCCCGCATCCGTCGAAGCAAGCAGGAACTCATTGTTCTTAAACAAATTGCCTTCGATGTGATCTTCCCAGATCTCTTTTTGAATTGCCATTGGTTAAATTGTTGTTTAGTGATTAAGAATTATTGATGGAATCGGGTGTTGAAGATGAGGTTGGAGCACAAGCCCGGAGTTGGAATAACCCCTGTGCTTTAACAAACAGGTAGATTTCTCAAAACGGATCGTTCTTGCCTAATTGAGCCCCTGGCACCTGTTGTCTATGTGAAATTTTTGGTGGGAGGTAAACAAACCGATGGCCGGTGGAGGAAAACTTATAAAAAAACGCCGCTATGGAACAAAAAACCTCCACCGGCCCCGGTAGAAAGGAGTAAATAAGATGATACAAAGTATCAAAGACGAGAATTGCACAAAGCTAAATACTTGGTTCCCCTTCAGGGGACAGGTTTTTTTAGCGGAACGAAGGTTTTAAGGGGCCAGCGGGTTAAACTTCTTCTCAAATAACTCCCGGTATTTTATAGGATCATTCGCCCTCAATTCTTTCAGCTTTTTCCCGGTCGGATCTTTTTTTTCATAGTCATCCCATTGCCATTGCGCCTCGCTGCCTTCTTGCTGCTTGCTTTTTAGTAGCGCAGCTATGGATTGATAAGCGGGCATTGCAGCCAGTAAAACTTTCAGCCCTTCCGGGTTGGCGGCATAATCGCTCGCAAGCTTATCCCTCAGTTCTATCGTTATCTTTTTGTCTTCCAGCGCACGTTCCAATAAAGCGGTCGTCTCATTGCGTGTGCGCACCTTGTTGATCTCTTCAATTTGCTGCTGCAAGTCATACTTGTCGCCGCGCAAAACCTTGTTTTCAAGCTCCAGGTTTTCAGCCCGGGCCACAAGATCCTGCAAGTTTGTGTTCAATGTTTGTTCATCCGTCTCTGGCGCCAGGTGGAGTGTTGCGCACAGTTCCTTCAATGTATCCTGCCGCAATACCCTTATCAACGGTGGATTGATGTTCAGGTCCGCCAGGTTCAGCTCATTCTCCTGAGCATCATAAAGTACAGTCAGAGCATTACGGTTACCGGGAATATCCACCAGGCTGCATTCTTTGTTGTACCATTTCGTAATGGTCGGGCCGGTCTGCCCGGGCAGCATCATTTCCTTGTCCATGCTATATTCCAGCACCACTATGTGGCCTACTGAAGCCGCATTAAGAAAACCGTTCTCCGCCTCATTGCACGTTTGCTCACCACGCTCGTTCGATAAGTTGATCACCGGTATGCCCACTACCTGGTCATTGTCTATTTTCAGGTCGTCCCATTTCACAGCTATGCCGTCTTCGCGCCGGTGCATGTAATATCCTATGGGGTTTTTCTGGAAGCTTTCTAACTGGTAACCTGAAGTAAGCAGCCGGAAACCATATTCATTTACCGTGCTGTCCGACAGCACATATTGCCGGTCTATTTTCTTGAATTTCTCTGTCATGATAGGGATATCGTTGTTTTGCGGCACAAAGGTGTATCGGAATTTTCAGTTCGGCAAAAAGCCTTTTTATGATATACCAAATAGGCGATATCATATCGCGCATACGCGATATGATGTAATTTTTTTTGCCGCTAACTACATGATATTTATACCCCTACACGTTACTACTACCTCATGTTTTTCGGAAGTCCGATTTTGTCAGTTTTTATTCACGTTTCAAAAACATATTAGCCGTATTTTATGTTCCTTTCCGGGCAAAACACCACTTAGGAAACATACAATACGGCTAATACACTCACCACACACACCTCCACTCACATTCTTCAATTACCCTCTCTTCAAACTACACACTGGATCTACTCACACTGTCTGTTATTTACGAAATACCGACTACTCGCGGACTTACGACTCACGACTTATCACTTACGACTTTACTAAGCAAAATCCATTTGGCTCTTGACGTAATTGCGGATCTTACGTATGTAGTCATAGTATCCCATTTGCATGCGCACAAAAAATGTGATCAGTATGGCCACACCAATACCCAGCAGTGCGTATGATATCTTTATCTCTCCACCCACCAGCATTAGTATCACAGATGCTGCTATCAGGAACGAGCTGAATATCACGATCAGCAGCGGTCCGCCAAGGTCCAGCTTGCGCATTTTAGAGGTTACGACCACATTCATCTTGTTCCCGTCCTGCTTCATTTCTACCTTCGTTATTGGAAGTGTCTTTATTCCTTCTTCCTGCTCGGCATGTGGTATAATGCGCAGTGATTGCTCCTTCTCAATAACCTCAAAATCCATGTTGTGTATCTTCACATGATGGCCTACAAGGCGGTTCTTGAGATCTTCTCTTGCCGTCGACGACTGGTACTTCTGCGTTCTTGTGAATAACATAAATTCAGTTTTTAAGGGTGTACGATAGTGTTTCTTATAAAGACGTCGATAGAGGTTAAAACGTTAGGCCCTTAGTATTATTTTAACAAAAAGTATGCCAGTCTCGTCGTTTCAACCCACTACACATCAGTTAGTTACCATTATTGCCTTTGCGTTCCGTATCTTTAGTAAAAAATATACGCATTTTGAATTTCGATGAATTTGGTTTTGATGATGATCTGATGGATGGCATTGATGATATGGGCTACCATACCGCCACACCTGTTCAGGAGCAGGTCATTCCCCACATTATTGCTGGTAGAGACATTATTGCCGCTGCACAAACCGGCACCGGAAAAACAGCCGCTTTTTTGTTACCCGTTATTCACAAGCTCATTACAGAGCATCACGAAGGGCATAAGATCAATGCAATGATCATTGTGCCTACCCGCGAGCTTGCTGTGCAGATCACACAGACACTCGAAGGCATTTCTTACTATACATCTATCAGCTTCATTTCCGTTTATGGCGGCACCGGTGGCGCCCTGTTTGCAAATGAGAAAAAGGCGCTTACATCCGGTGTGGATATTGTTATCTGCACACCGGGTCGTATGATTTCGCATCTTAACATGGGGTACGTTCCCCTCGATGGTCTTCGGTACCTGATACTCGATGAAGCAGATCGTATGCTCGACATGGGCTTTTACGACGACATCATCAAGATCATATCTTACATGCCTGCAGAGCGGCAGAATCTGCTGTTCTCCGCTACCATGCCTCCGGGAATAAGGAAGCTGGCGAACACCATCCTGAAAAAACCCGTTGAGATAAACATAGCCATTTCAAAACCACCAGAGCAGATAAAACAGGAAGCCTTCCTGGTCTTTGAACCTCAAAAGATTCCGCTGGTCAAACATGTGCTGCATCAGTCACAGTTCGATAGCGTGCTTATCTTCTGTTCCAGCAAGCTAAGTGTAAAGAAACTCACCGAAGAACTAAAGCGTGCTAAATTCTCCGTTGATCAGATTCAGTCCGACCTCGACCAGGAAAAGCGCGAGCAGGTGCTGCTTGACTTCAGGAGTAAAAAGCTAAAGGTGCTTGTAGCTACAGATATCCTTAGTCGTGGCATTGATATCGAAGACATCGACCTCGTCATCAACTACGATGTGCCGCATGATGGCGAAGACTATATTCACCGCATAGGTCGTACCGCACGTGCGTCGACTAAGGGCGCTGCCTATACGTTTATCACCGAAAAAGAACAATACAAATTTGACAAGATAGAGAAGCTGCTCGGGCACCCTGTTACCAAGGCCACTGTTCCCGCTGAATTCGGTCCCGCACCGGTTCCCGGCGCCGCCGCTTCCCACAAACCAAAGAAGAAAAAAAATCGCGGGCTCAGAAAGTAGGCTGCGTTTTCAATATGTTTTGGATGTAAAGACGTTGCAC
>CAINOM010000724.1 GCA_903851455.1 uncultured Bacteroidota bacterium
GACAAAGAAAAGGCGAAAGCCAAAAACAAGCAGGAAAAAGCGCACAAGAAAGAAGAGCGTAAAGCCAATAACAACAAGGGAAAGAGCCTTGATGCTATGATGGCATATGTAGATGAAAATGGTAACATCACTGATGTACCACCAGACCCCAACAGGAAGAAGAAGGAAATAAGCCTGGAGGATATACAGATAGGGGCAGCCAAGCAGCGGCCGATAGACCCCGCAGATATCCTGAGGACGGGAGTGGTAACGTTTTTTAATGATGCCAAGGGGTATGGATTTATTAATGACCTTAAGAGCCAGGAAAGTGTGTTTGTACACATCAACCAGGTATCTGAGCCTATAAAGGAAAAAGACAAGGTGACGTTTGAAACCGAGATGGGACCTAAGGGATTGAATGCGATAAAGGTGAAGAAAGCCTGATCAGGATTTTTGGATGGTTAGATTTTCAGGACCTGCCTGCCGGCAGACAGGTGCGCGAGTATGTATCATCCTGAAAAGAATAATTTTTAAGTTTGGCGCCTTATAGGCGAAATAATATTTAATTGAATTTCCGGGTTCCCCCGGAAATTTTTTTTGCCTGGTTGGGCCGGTACAGCAACGATTATTTCTGGGTTCGTCTTTGTGTAGTCAGTCGGTTCTTATCTGCGCCCTTGCTGCTGAATACAAACAGGCCCATCACTATTATGAGTGATAAAATAACGATGATCCTTTGTGTTACGATAGCGTGATCCTTCTGCCTGAGTATTGGTTTCAACATAATTCCCGGTTTTAAAATGGTTCGCTTTTTTGGGAATTGTGGTATAAAAACTGTGCCGGATATACTTGCGGTTGAGCAATTAACGATCCCCTCTATTCTCTTAAACAATGATCTAACCGCCTACTTTATGGTATAGTGCGGCGGACAGCCTGCGGGGCAGGATGCGGAGCACGCCGGAGAATATCTTTGCGATTTTGCCGGGCACAATGATCATTCGTTTTTTAAGAGTTTTGCGCACGGCTATTTCGCCCACCTTATGCGGCATCATGGCCATTTTCATGCCTATCCAGCCGAGATTTTGTTTTGTTGTCTGTACGATCTCCGGCTTGGTGAAAACAGGGCCGGGGCACAGGCAACTGACGCTGATGTGTTTCTTCTTCAATTGATACCTGAGCGAATAGCTGAAAAACAGGATGGCTGATTTTGTGGCGGAATACATATTCTTTGTCGGGATAGGGGCAAAGCCCGCCATGCTGGCGACATTCAATATAGAGGACGGTGCATTTTTCTCCAGCAGAGGCAGTAGGGTGAGGCTGGGCGCCATGCAGGATTCCACATTCAGCCGCACCATATACCGGAGCGAATCGAGTGGGAGCGTGAGGTAATCTTTAGAGCCGCCGAGGCCGGCCACGTTGCACAGCATTTTGAGGTGGATTTTGTGCTCGGTACACCAGGTGGCAATGTCTTTTGCCGATTCATCTTTGCTGAGATCATAAACCAATACGACTACGTGAACGTGAAATGCTGACTCCAGCTTGTGTTTGGCATAGTTGAGCGTATCGATATGGCGGGCGATGAGGATCAGGTTGTATTGGCGTTTTGCGAGTGCCTCTGCGATGCCAAAGCCTATGCCCTTGCTGCCTCCGGCTATGAGCGCATAGGGCATTGAAGTGTCCACACTGCTTTCTGCGGGCGGTAGTTGCCGATTCGGGCTTTCATCTGTACGTTCGGTGATTGTTGCATTTGCGGCGCTTTCAATATTGGCCTGCGGTTGTGCAAAGCCTTGAACGGTGGTGAAAAGCGCAAGGCAGAAAAGGAGTGTTTTCATAGAAGTAATTAGGCATATGTAAATATCGTGCCCGCTAGGTGC
>CAINOM010000725.1 GCA_903851455.1 uncultured Bacteroidota bacterium
ATAAAAACACTTATCAATACAATTGCAACGACTATCAGCAAAGCAATAAAGACGATATTGAAACTCCTGCCATCCTCGGTACTTGCCTGCTTCCTTTCAACAAGCAGTGTGTTTTCCGTTTCCTTGCAAAGGGCTATGGTCCTTCGGATATTGTCCATCAATTGCTTTCCTTCCCCGGAAGCGACCAGTTCCCTTGCCTTGTCAAAGTCTTTCCTACGAAGGTCAATAAGTTGCTCAAAATACCGCTCATTCTGATCCAGTTCTTTCTGAAGGGTGGCGATATTTTGCTGCTGAGCTGCATTGTCTGTCGTGTAACTTTTAACCTTAGCCAGGTGCTCATTGATGGAGCTGTTAGCTACATTGTAGGGCTCAAGGAATGCATCATTACCAGTGATGACAAAACCACGTGTGCCCGTCGAAGCATCTATGGCTGCCGTCTGAACATGGTCAAATTCCTGGAGGACTTCGTAGGTATGATTTACCCACTGATTGGTATCATTGTATTTTTCGTTGTTTCGGATGGCAAAGATGGCAGTGGCAATGAGGATAACGGTGCAGACAAGAAAGCCGGCCAGGATCTTCTGGCTCAAGGTCATTTTCATGGAGTATTATAATTTAATGGTGACTAGTGAGTTAAAGATAAATAATTTATTTTAGTTTTTTCTCCGATAACAGCTATACTGCCGTAAATTAAAAGCTCCGTAATTGCGTCCTAAAAGCTCCCGCAATACGGGGGAAACCCCGCAAAGAAAGGGTGTTTTCCCCCTCCCTTCGCTGCAGTTAAATTGTATACTTTTGTTGTTAAGCATTTACATCTTTTCGTTTTGCATTGATGCCGGTAGTTGAAAATTGAAAAGGTGAATTCTGAAAATCTGTGAACATGGGCAAGTCGTTAAAAATTCTTTTCATTGAAGATCTGGCTTCAGATATTGATCTGCTCTACTTTGAACTGAAGCGAAACAAATTTGCTTACTCTTCCGTTCACGTTCAAACCAGCGATGCATTCAAAGACGCGCTGGAACACTTTGATCCCGACATTATCTTGTCCGACTACTCTCTTCCTTCCTTTGACGGTCTGACTGCGTTGACGATCAAGCAGGAAATATCACCGGATATTCCGTTCATTATTGTCTCAGGGACGATTGGAGAGGAGAATGCAGTACAATTAATCAAAAATGGTGCCACCGACTATGTGATGAAGGATAAATTATTCACACTCATCCCAAAGATCAACCGGGCCCTGGAGGAGGCACAAAAGAAACGGGAAAAAAGAATAGCAGACGAAACGCTCAACAAACAATATCAAACCCTGTTTGAAATAGCCACACTACAGTCGCACCAGGTGCGTGGGCCAATAGCGAGTATCTTAGGGCTCATCAATCTGTTCAATTTTGAGAACGCAAATGATCCGGCCAATACCGATATTATCATGAATCTACACGTGGCTACCTTGGCTTTCGATGATATTATTCATACCATCGTAGAAAAAACAACGGAGATAAAGGGCAGTATCGCGGTTAACTTCCCCACACATACCCATGGACAAATACGGCCATCTGCTTAAGGTCCCATACTCAATCATTCCAGGGTATCCCATTCATTAGCTCTATAGATCAACTAATCCAGCATAAAACTAAAAATCCCCGATAGCACTGTCCGACAGCGTTTGTGGGGAAATTTGGTGCAGCTAACTGCAATAGGTATAGTACAATTTTGGTGCCAGATTCTATCACTTTACCCTAAACCATTTCCGAATCGAGAACGACTACTTGAGTTTTAACAGAACGGTATAACAATTTACTGGCCTCGGATAGCCCGTTCTGTCGAAGCGCAGTTGCATCAGGTGGAGGTGCGTCGGCGATCGTTTTTTGTGGGCGTTAAAGCCTGTGCGGCCTACAGTGGCAATAACCGATCCTGGCTTCACAATATCTCCGATGTGAACAAGGACCGTATTATTGTGGGCATAGTAGAACAAACTGCCGGTAACGGGCTCATATATCCAGATGTACTTGCCTCCGCGCCGATCACTTGCTGTGTCCCAGTTTGTTTCCAGCGCAACAACTACACCTCCGCTAACAGACAATACCTCCACCGGTTTATGAGTTTTATCATCAAGCGCATCCTGGTCTTTATCGTTAATAAAGATATCGTGGGCTGGGTGCCCTCCGTGTCTGTTACCATCGAAGTAGTCATACCCCGAAGCAATGTAGCCGTTGCCGTTTTTACCCCCTATGGCTTTCGCGCTGTATCCGGCAAGCGGGAATACCCATTTATCCTGCGGATATGCTGTTCCGGATCGTTGACTGTAATACTTTCCTATTCCTGGAACAAGCGCCCGTAATTGCTGTAAACCTTCGGACCTGCTAATGCGCCGGTCGCGGATCTTTGTATTAAGGTCATTGAATTCTATGCACGGATTTGCGCGTTCCTGGGCGGTTGTGCTCACAGCAATAGCCAGGCAAAGTAAAATGATATGGAAAGTGAAATACCGCTTACTCATCCGTGAACCGCATTAGTTGACCAATAGTAAATGTCCATTCCGGAGTGTTGATGTTAGTATGCTTTTCGTCCATCTCGTACCAGGGGCTCAGTGCAGCGCTCTCCGGGTTGGCAAGCACCTGCATTTCCTGTGCGGGCATATAACTCTGTGCAAGCAGGTATATTTTCTTCCCCTCCTTATTTCTTGCTACATCAAGCACTATCTCAGCATGGCCGGGCGAACCACCCTTTATCAGTACATCGCCTGGCTGAATGTCCCGGTACTCCACATCCTTCAGCTCTTTGGAAAGAGACAAAGTGCCACAGTAGGTATAAATAACATCCATGTACTGGCAAAAACTAGCGTAAGAATGATCAGCGGGACCTTTTTTGACCCACTGCGTTTTGTTGCCGTTCAGGCTGATTCTATACCCCTCAGCCCACTTGCTGTAGTCCGCCCTGAAACCATTGGTGAGTGTAAAATGTATTTTATGCTCCTGGTGGGTAGTGAACAGGTATTCAGCCCTTACGTGCATGATCACATCAGCACATTGTTGCAGGTCTTTAGTTCCTATCGGCATATCTACCACTGCTACATAAATTCCATTGTTCTCCTTGATCCGGCCATTGTAGTAATGAACAGGAGTGCCGTCAGCTTTCAATTTCAGAGCCCTCAGGTATGCTGCAAACGAACCCGCTGCGACCGGGACACGGGTGAACCCTGATGGCGTTGCCACCCTTTCGTTCAATGTCAGTCCGGCTGGTCTGATAAATGCAGATTGCTTTTGTTGCCCGTACGCGCATACGGTCACAGAGAGAAACAGGATAAGAATTACGTGAATGCGCATTAATATACTTTAGCAATCAAATATAACGAACAGCTTTGTATCTTTAGCCCGGCAATTCATTAACAACAAAAATAATAGCCTCTTTAGGGGTTGGGGTATGAAAGTATTTATATCGGGCGCATCAGGACTAGTAGGCAGCAACTGCCTGAAACATTTTAAAGAACAAGGCTGGGAAGTAGTGGGGTCATACTACTCTTTCCAGACAGATGATACGGTATTCTATGATACGCTGATACCCGACCACCCTGAAAATTTTGACATAGTGGAATTTGCCCCGGACGTGATCGTGCATTGCGGTGCGCTCACACATGTGGACTATTGTGAAACACACGAAGAGGAAAGCTACGAGAAAACAGTACAAAGCACCATAAACCTGATATCCATAGCCAAAGAGTGTAATGCCGGCATGGTGTACCTTTCCACAGATTATGTTTTTGATGGAAAAGACGGGCCATACCGGGAAGACGGGCCAATACATCCGCTCTGCGTATACGCGCGTCATAAGCTGGAAGCAGAACAGATGGTGCTGCGCGAAATCGCCAACTCACTGGTGCTGCGCGTAACCAATGTGTATGGCAACGAACTGAGGGGTAAGAACTTTATTGCCCGCATTATAGACCAGTGTCGGAATCACCAGAAACTGACTTTGAAACTACCTTATGACCAATATGCCACCCCCGCAAACGCATGGGACATAGCAAGAGCAATGTACCTGCTGTTGAGGGATGGTAAGCATGGTGTGTACCACATAGGCGGAAGTGAGTACATCAACCGCGTAGAACTTGCAGAGAAAGTCCTAAAGTATTTCCCGGATGCGGTCTATGATATGATACCGGTAAGTACAGAAGATCTGAAACAGCCGGCGGCGCGCCCGTTAAAAGGCGGCTTCATTACCGATAAATTCTGCGGTGAATATCCTGATTTTGCGTTCGGGACAATAGATAGCTACATGAAGG
>CAINOM010000726.1 GCA_903851455.1 uncultured Bacteroidota bacterium
CTTATCTGTCTTGTTTTGAGCAGCATAAACTTTACCCAGGGCAGCTACCGTGCCTTTATAATTCGATTGATCTTCGCCTTTCAGGCCGCTTTCATTCGCAGAGAATATAGCGTATGATTTTTCGAGGTACGGCGCCGATCTAATAAACAATGCATCCCGCTTAGCCTTAAGGTCATCATACTTCTTTTGATCCGGATTAGCAGATGCAGCGATAGCGTTCATTTGTTCGTTCAGCTCAATGCCCTGGTTAAAATAAAGCGAAGCAAAGTTATAATTACTGGATGCACTTTCGGGCGACAGCTTTAATGCGTTCTTAAAGGTCTCTTCCGCCTTTGCCATCAGTTCAGATGAATTGCCCGTCTTTTTGCCGTCTTTGGCGTTGGCCATGGCCAGGTAAGCAAATGCCAGGTTGCTGAGTATTTCAGCGTTATTAGGCTCCTTCGCTGCGGCGGCTTCCAGTTTTTTTGCCAGTTCATCATGCTTGCCGGTGGAGAGGTAATAATTCAATTCCTGGTTCCTGATGATCAGATCGTCGGGATAGGCGGAACGGGCCTCTTCAACAACAGAAAACGATTCTTTCGAATTTTTCTGATGATTGTAAGCATCTATGAGGCATTCATAAACTGCTGCCGACCTCGTGATGGGATTATTCTTTGCTGCTGCCAATAACGGCGCAGCTTCGTCATACCTTAACAGGGTGTAGGCACTGTTGGCCATACTCAGTGTCGCATTCGCACACACGGTATCGAATTGCCTGGCCTGTGGAAGTTTTTCAAACTTCTTTTCTCCGCCAGATATGTCACGGATCTTTATAACATACTTCATAATGTCTATCGACTCCGCGAATTTGTGATCGTTGTACGATTTAACCCCGTCGTTGAAATAAGCGAAGCCGCAATAAAGCAGTATCTGGTCGACAGTGGATTTTTCAAAATCGGGTTTCAGCTCTATGAGTTTGAAAAGCGCACGTGCAGCGTCCTGGTAAAAGAGCCCGCCTTTGTTTTTATCCTGCTGCTGCAGGGTGATGTATACCTCGGCCTTTACGAAATAGGCTTTGGCTTTATCCTTTGTCTCCGGCGTAAACGCTTTATCTATTTCCGACTTTGCCTCATCCAGGTTATTGGCCTTCAGCGCTGTGAGCGCAGAAGTGATAAACTTATCGTCACCACCGCCAGAGGGTTTAGCTGGTTTCGTCTGCGCAAATGCATTTGCCGCAATTCCCACGCTCAAAAAAAACAAAGCAACACTTTTCAATTTACTTACCATTTCTCTTAATTATTTAATAGCATTCAACTTCGCTCTCAGCGGACCAACTTTGTCCATCTTACTTTGTATGGAGTATATAGTTATGAGCACCTGCAACGTACCGAAATAAGCATTTTTTTCTCCACCCTTAAATGAACCCGACTTAGGATCCAGCAGATCATAGGCCTTCTCAGCGTAAGGAAGCGCCTTGTTGAACAATGCGTCGCGCTGGGGCTTAAGGGCATCATATTTCTTTGTTTCCGCAGCTGAGCTTCCCAGGGCATTCATCTGGTCGTTGATATCCTTAGCCTGGTTGTTGTAAAATCCGCTCAGGTTATAATTATACTCGCCATTGTCAGGTGAAATATTAATGGCATTTTGAAACGCAGCCTCGGCCTTGCTCATCAATTCAGCCCTGTTGGCAGGCTTGTCACCACTCTTAGGGTTTGCCAGGTTAGAATAAACGATAGCCATACTAAACTGCAATTCTCCGTTCTTGGGATCCTTTGCAGCCTCAATCTCCAGTTTTTTAACCAGCTCATCCTGCTTGCCGGTAACTATGTAATAGTTCAGCTCATCATTGCGAAGGCCCTGGTCGCTGGGAAATGCGGCGCGCGCTTCCAGGATAGTGGCCAGCTCAAGGTCCATGCTCTTCTGCTTATCGTAAGCATCTATAAGGTCTTCATAGACGTAAGTTAACTTAGTGATCGGATTGTCCTTTGCTGCTATGAGCATCGGGATCGCCTCGGCATATTTGCCGTTATAATAGCTGCAGAAGGCAAGATACATCCTGGTTCTTGCCATAACGGTATCGATCCTTGGATTGCTTCCCACTTGGGTAAAACGCTTACCGCCGTCGAGCTCACGTATCTTAATAACGTTTGCCAATAACGCGGCCGATGTGGTAAACCTGTTCGCATCGTCTTTATTGGAATAAGCTATTATACCCTGGTTGTAATACATCGCAGCGGCCGCAACAAGCATCATGTTTACCCCTTCCGTTTCGTAATCCGGTTTAACTTCAACAAGTTTCAGTAAAGCAGCTGTTGCATCCTGGTAATAGGTAGCAGTCCTGCTTTTATCCGTTTGCTGAAGACCAAAATAAACCTCTGCCTTTACAAATAATGTTTTGGGCTTAACGCTGGTCTCCGGGTTTGCCGAGGCTTTGTCTATGTTTTCCTTTGCTTCAGCATAATCCGGCGGATTTTTGCCCAATGCCATGTTCGCCGACGTTACATACTTTTCCTGTGCAAAGCCAGCAAATGTTATGCCCAGCGCCGCGATGGTCAGAATTACTTTTCTCATTTTATCCGGTTTGATTATAATTGCTTTTCTACAATAATTATTACAACTACTCTTCAACTGGTGCTGGTGTTTCACCTGCCTCGCCATCGGCCTCACCATTTTCTCCGTTCTCGTTTCCTTCCTCTTCCTCCTGCTCTGCTATGCGAGCTATGGCGGCTATCTTATCCCCCTCGTCGATGTTGATCAGCTTCACACCCTGGGTAGCCCTGCCCGCCTCGCGGATAGCAGAGACCTTCATGCGGATGGTAACGCCAGACTCACAGGTTATCATCAGGTCATCGGTCTCTTCTACTCCTACCAGCCCAATCAGCGCTCCTGTCTTTTCAGTAACATTTATTGTTTTCACGCCCTTGCCGCCACGATTCGTGACACGATAAGAAAGCAGGTATTTATCATCACCGATCTGCACCATGTTGTGCGGTTCATTTTCATCTGCACCCTGCTCGCCACTTTCTATCTTATCTACTTTCTCAAGGAACGGTGTACGCTTGCCCAATCCTTTCTCAGAGACAACGAGTACCTGCTTATTAATGTCTGTCTTGGCAACGCAAAGCATACCGATAACCTCATCATTATTCTCATCCAGTTCTATCCCGAACACGCCAATCGCACCGCGGCCGGTAGCACGCACTTTCTCCTGCGGGAAGCATATCGCACGGCCAGACTTCACTGCCATCATAATGTAGTAGTCTTCCTGTGTCAAAGCCACATCCAGCAACTGGTCACCATCCTCAATGGTAATGGCTATAATACCATTAGCACGCGGGCGGCTGAAGTCTGCCAGCTTGGTCTTTTTTATTATCCCCTTCTTGGTGCAAAGAACTACGCTATGATTATTGACGTAATTTTCATCATCCAGCTTGGGTACATCTATCACAGTTCTTATTTTATCGTCTGATGGGATCTGGATCATGTTCTGGATCGCCCTGCCCTTACCATTCTTATCAGCTTCAGGTATCTCATAAACTTTCAGCCAGAAGCATCTTCCTTTCTCTGTAAAGAACATGAGCGTATGATGGGTAGATGCCACGAACAGGTGCTCGATAAAATCAGCATCCCTCGTCTTGCCACCCATAGCCCCGCGGCCACCACGACGCTGCGACCTGTACTCGTCATTGGAAGTGCGCTTGATATAGCCAAGATGTGAAATGGTAATTACCACATCTTCTTTCTCAATCAGGTCTTCAATGCTCATTTCATCGGCCATGTAATGTATCTCCGTCTTGCGCTCATCGCCAAATTTCTTCTGAACATCCAGCAGCTCATCTTTAATGATCTGGTAGCGCAGTCCCTGGTTGCCCAGTATTTCTTCAAGGTGGGAGATAAGTTTCATCAGTTCAGCATGCTCTTCGCGGATCTTCTCGCGCTCCATGCCGGTAAGGCGCTGCAGGCGGAGTTCGAGAACGGCCTTGGCCTGTATCTCGCTCATTCCGAATGATGTTATCAAACCATCCTTGGCAACATCCGGGTTTGCGGAATTGCGGATAAGTTTGATCACTTCATCAAGGTGATCCAATGCAATAAGATAACCCTCCAATATGTGGGCTCTCTTCTTAGCTTCCCTCAGCTCATACTGTGTGCGGCGCACCACAACCTCGTGGCGGAACGTGATGAACTCTGATATAAGGTCCTTAAGGTTCAGCGTGCGTGGGCGGCCATTTACCAGCGCCACATTGTTGATACCATAAGAGGTTTGCAGTTCACTGTATTTATAAAGCTGGTTGATCACCACTTGCGCCACCGCATCTTTGCGGAGCTCTACAACAACGCGGGTACCTTCTTTGTTCGATTCGTTACCAACGTGAGTAATACCGTCAATGATCTTATTATTCACCAACGATCCTATTTTCTCCGCGAGCGCATCGCGGCTCACCTGGTAAGGCACTTCGGTGATGATGATGGTTTCTTTACCGGTTTTTGAAGTCTCCACTGTAACCCTGCCGCGCAACACTACCCTGCCCCTGCCTGTGTGGAAACCCTGCTTGATACCCTCGATGCCGAATATGATGCCTCCCGTAGGAAAATCGGGCGCTTTCACATACTTCATCAATTCGTCTATCGTGATGTCATTATTGTCTATATAAGCCAGACAGCCATCTACCACTTCGGTAAGGTTGTGCGGCATCATGTTGGTCGCCA
>CAINOM010000727.1 GCA_903851455.1 uncultured Bacteroidota bacterium
CATTTCACAGTCGAGGCAAAGCCGTGCATGAGCGAGATGGATGTGGAGGCTCATTTGACCACCTCCATATGGATTGTCGCAAAGCAAATCAGCCCATCTATTTTGCAATAGTTGTTGCGGTTGAAGCAGCAGTCAGGCTTCCCGTCCGAGTGATGCGTATGCCTGCGAACGACAGGTGCCGCTTCCTCGCCCGAACCGCCGCAGCAACCGCATGGGCGCTGTCTGCCGCCGGCACCCTTGAGGGTCTTGTCGCCCTCGCAAACGGGGCAGGTATTGAGCTGCATGAAATTCTCCGCCCATTGCCTTACACCTTCTGATGTCGTTTCGTTGAACCAGCGCAGTACCATGTTGATGATACCCTCGTAGTTGTGCTGCACAACTACTTCGTGATAGGTTTCCGGCTCATCAACGGTATAGGTGACTACGCCTTCTTCGTTGCCGTAGAGCAATATATTCAACTGCTTCTGCGGAATATTTTTCAGCGGCACATTCAGTGGTATCTTATTCTTTTTGGCCAGTATAGTTGCCTGCTGAAACGACCATGAGTCACGCTCACCACCCAGCGGCGCTATGCCGCCATCAGTGATACTCTTTTCCATGTCGGGCAGCACCTCGGCCATGTTCACCTGGTATACACTGCCAAGGCCCTTGCACTTAGGGCATGCACCATAAGGTGAGTTGAACGAAAAAGTATTAGGCGAAGGTTCTTCGTAAGAGATACCCGTATCCAGGCACATCAGGGTCCTGCTATATTGGCAGATGGTATTCTTATCTACATCGGCCACAAACATCAGCTCCTTGCCCACCTGCAGCGCCTTCTGCACACTTTGGCTCAGCCTGCTCTCCCCTTCTTTCTGCACGATCACCCGGTCAACCACCAGCTCTATATCATGTATCTTGTAGCGGTCCACCTGCATGCGCTCCTTCAAATCCATCACCTCACCGTCTACGCGCACCTTTACATATCCCTGCTTGCGAAGCTGCTCAAACAGCTCCCGGTAATGGCCCTTACGTCCTCGCACTACCGGCGCCAGCAACATGATCTTTTTGCCCGCAAAATTCTGCTCTATATGCGCCACTATTTCTTCTTCGCTGAACTTCTGCATCTTCTTACCGGTATTGTAAGAAAACGCCTCTGCTACCCGCGCAAACAACAGGCGCATAAAATCATATACCTCCGTCACCGTACCTACTGTAGACCGGGGATTGCGATTGGTTGTCTTTTGCTCTATGCTGATGACCGGCGAAAGCCCCGTGATCTTGTCCACATCAGGCCGGTCCAGGTCGCCCATGAACTGGCGGGCATAGGCTGCGAAACTCTCCATGTAGCGCCGCTGCCCCTCTGCAAATATCGTATCGAACGCCCGCGATGATTTGCCGCTGCCGCTGATACCTGTGATAACCACTAATTTATTTTTGGGAATGCTTACATCTATGTTCTTCAGGTTGTGCACCCTCGCCCCCATCACCTCAATATTGCCTGCTTCTGCCACAGGCTCTAAAATATCCATACTCATTATATGCAATTTACGGATGAATTTCGGTATCCTTTTTATGGGGGGATTGATTTTGTCGATTATCCTATATACGACCATAATATCGTAGGGGCGGACCCATGTGTCCGCCCTAACCACACGGGTATATAACAACATGGGTATGATATATGTCTACCCTAACCGCACAAACAATAGGAAATCTCAACCCAAATAAAATTTATCATTATTCCAATTCGCCGGATTATTCATGATGTACTCAACAATGTTACCATATGCGTTTTCGTTACGGATAATATGCTCGTAATAATCACGCTGGAATAATTTCCCATTAAATGGTGGCCAGCCGTTTGCCTTCACGTTCCTGATATATTCGTTTGTCGACATTGTTTTAAACCATTGCATGATCCGCTGCAGGGGCGAACCCAAGTGTTCGCCCAAACTCGCGGGACGATCGATCACATCAACGGATACTAAGGAAAAATCAGTGTTATCCACTCCACGCGATACTGGCCGAACAGCTGGGTCCATGTTGTTTGTACCGGCATTATTTGCTTCACGCTAGACAGGGCGGACACATGGGTCCGCCCCTACGTTGACTACAATTCCGTGCAAATGATTGGGCATTATCTGGTATTCGTCTAATTCTATGCCGGGGAATTTGTCTGGTATTTTTTGCCACCATTTATCAATCATTGTTCCCGCATCGTTTAAAACCATTAGGTCGTCAACGACCTTGCCCAACAAACACATTTTATCTTTCACACAAATAGTAACATAGTATGCGCCTGCCTGCGAATAATCATACCCTTTCAGCCGTATAGACCGGCGATGGTGTATCAGTGAATTATATTTCGTTTTATCGCCCATAATTTATTACATCGTACGGGCAAGCCCAGATCCTGGGCCTGCGCAGCACGTGTAGACCGTAGGGGCGGACCCATGTATCCGCCCTGCGCAACACGAGCAAATTGTACGGGGACACTCGTGTTCGACTTATTAAAAATGTAAAGTAATTTACGGACGAATTCTGGTATCGCTTTTATGGGAGGGATAGATTGTTTCTATTATCGCATCATAACTGCCCTTTTTACCGCTTGATAAACACAATTCGACTGTCTTTTATGACGGCAACATCTTTCCGAACGATGATATCAATATTCCCATGAGAATACTTCATATATTCAT
Source organism: uncultured Bacteroidota bacterium (assembly GCA_903851455.1). Lineage (GTDB taxonomy): Bacteria > Bacteroidota > Bacteroidia > Chitinophagales > Chitinophagaceae > Nemorincola. Next base: position 2,682 of record CAINOM010000727.1, read on the forward strand.
AGGCAACGTTTACGGTATCGTGTCTTTCCGTGAAAACCAAAGATCGATATTCAAGATAATTAGAACTACCTGGCATTCCCACTTCACAATTGCTGTCAACAATTGCAGAATTTACATGCTCATCATTCGGGAACCATTTTTTAAGCACAGATATTTGTTTTTCGGAACCCTGATATCCAAGCCCCAAGGCAGTAGTTAAATCACAAATCACATGTTCAGAACTATCAAAACCACAATCACTCTGTATCCAACAGGTATAATAGGTTGCTAATGCTCTAAGAGGCTCACTCAATCTGTTAATATCTTTCGAATTAGTTATTCCTATTTTGTATGCCCA